>DASXJO010000055.1:0-21089 GCA_036497385.1 Candidatus Angelobacter sp.
TCAGGACATACAAGAAGCCCGATCCCTGCTGCGCAACGTCGCGGTACGCACCCCACTGGTGCTGTGCAAGCTGCCGGATGACGCGCAAATGAACCGCCGCCAGATTTTCATCAAGCCGGAAAACCTTCAGCCTGTAGGCTCATTCAAGCTGCGCGGCGCGTACAACAAGATTTCGTCGCTTACGCCGCACGAGCGCACGCGGGGCGTGGTGGCGCATTCCAGCGGCAATCATGCACAAGGAGTGGCATTTGCGGCACGAGCGCTGGGAGTGAAAGCGACGATCGTGATGCCGTCAACGGCGCCCAGGGTAAAGCTGGACGCGACACGTGGGATGGGCGCGGAAGTTGTGCTGGTGGGGCCGGCGAGTGAAGATCGGATCAAGAAAGCGGACGAGCTTGAGCAAGAGCGCGGACTGGTCCCGGTGCCTCCGTACAACGATGAAAAGATCATTGCCGGGCAAGGAACAATAGGGCTGGAGATTTTTGAAGACATGAGCGATGTTGAGTTGGTGCTGGTTCCCGTTGGCGGCGGAGGCTTAATCAGCGGCGTTGCCACAGCGATCAAGGAATCGAACCCGAAAGCAAAAGTGATTGGCGTGGAACCGGAGTTTGCGGCCGATGCGCAGGCGAGTCTGCGGTCAGGAAAGATACAATCCATTTCTGGCGAGAGCGCGGCGCGCACAGCGGCGGACGGCCTGCGGTCGCAAAGCATTGGCGAGATAAACTTTGAGCACGTCCGCAAATATGTGGATGACATTTTGACCGTGACCGAAGATGAAATCCGGCGGGCGATGCGGCGGCTGCTGTTTTCCGCGCGCGTTCTGGCCGAGCCAAGCGGCGCCGTAACCACGGCAGCGGCAATGTTTCACGCGGAAGAACTGCCTGCGGGCAAGACCGTGGCGGTGCTGACCGGCGGCAATATTGAGCCGCAGCTTTTTTCTGACATGATTCTGCAAACCGTGTAAGGTAAACGATGGTGACAAACCACAAAACATTTTTATTTCTGGCAGCGATTGTGGCGGCTGCTTTGGCGGGCAGTGCTTTTGCCGCCAGACTTTTTGCCGCCCAAGCAGAGCATGCGACGTTGATCCGCGATGAATCGCTGTATGGATCGGCGGGCGCAAGCGCCCAAAAGACCGCACAGGTGGAACGCGGTTCGGGGCTCACAATCCTGGAGCGCAGCCAGGCTGACGGTCAGCCGTGGGTAAAAGTATCGATGGCGGCGGACCAGCAGGCGCAGGTAAGCAAGGAAGTGACCGGTTGGCTGCCAGCCAAAGCAGTGGTAACGGCCGCAACGGCGAATGGCGATGAGATCATTTTTGGCCAGGCTGTGGATTCAGAACGCCAGGCGGAAGAGCGTGGCGGACGCAAAGGCGCTGCTGACGATGCCTGGCGCTTGTACTCGCGCGTGCCGGAACTGTTTCCGGCATCGCCGCTGGCTGCGGAAGCCATGTGGCGCGGCGCGGACGTTCGCTGGCAGCTGGCGAGGACGGATTTTATCCGGTGGCGCAAGCCGATGGAAGAAAAATATCTAAGAGAGGTCATCGCCAAATATTCGCAGTCAAAGCAGGCGGAGCTGGCCGCGTACGACTTGCTGGATAACCAGATGTGCCCGGAATGGCGCGGATTGGCTGAGTGTCCAGCGAAAGAATCCGCGCTGTATGAGCAGTATGCGCATGAGCATCCGCAGTCCCCCAAGGCGGCGGAAGCCTTATACAACGCCGCGTGGCGGCAAGCGGCGCTTACTGATATCTATCGTACTAATAATGATCGCGACAAAAGCGAAGCGGCACGCAAAAAGGGCCTTGCGCTGGCGCAGCAGGTACAGAGCCAGCAGCAAGATCCAGACTGGAAGACGCGAGCGACAGATTTGATCTACAAGCTGGAAAAGAAAATCCCTGTCTTTAGCGCGGCGGTGGACGCAGGAGAAACGAAATGAAGCTGAGAACAAGCGCGCTTCTGCTGGCCATTTCATTTTTCTCTGTCATGCTGCCGACGCAGCAAAAAGAACAAGGGACCATCATCAATGAAGTGCAGATGTATGTCTCACCGGATTTGAACTCCCAAAAGCTGGCCAGCGCCACGCGAGGAAGAGATGTTCCGCTGGTGATGGAGCGCACCAAGATTGGCGAACAAACCTGGGCGCACGTATTGATTATTGTTGATGTTAACCGCGATGCCGAAACCACGCGCCAGATCACGGGTTGGGTGCCAAGCAATGTCGTGATCAGCACAGCCACTCCCAATGGCGACCAGATTATTTTTGGCGAAGCCGTGGACTCAGAAAACCAGGCCGAGCAGCGCGGCGGGCGCAGGCACGCGGCGGAAGACGCCATGCGGCTTTACTATCGCGTTTACGACTACTGGCCCAACTCGCCGCTTTCCGGTGAAGCATTGTGGCGCGCTGCCGATATCCGCTGGCAGCTGGAAAAAGCCGATGTGCGGTTGCGGCCTTCATCGCGTGAAATGAGCCCCGACGCGCGCACGCCCATTGACGACGAGAACATGAAGCTGGTGATGAAGAAATATCCGCGCACCAAGTTTGCGGACCTCGCAGCGTACGCCCTCATCGACAACAAGCTTTGCGGATCGTGGAAGGGCGAGACCAAGTGTCCGGAAAAAGAATCCGAGCTGTACGAAAAGTATGCGCGCGAGCATCCGCAATCTCCCAAGGTGGCGGAAGCGCTCTTTGACGCGGCGTGGCGACAGGCCGCGCTGGTGGAGATGTACGGCGCGCAGCACGATAAAGAACGCGACAAGGCGCGCAAAAAAGCCATGGACCTGGCGCAGGAAGTTGCGGCCCACGCGCCGGCTGGCGATCCCAAGCTGGTGGACTGGAAACCGCGCGCCACGGAGCTGATCTACGCACTGCAGCAAGGCATTGCCACCTACTCCCCAGCACCTGATCGCAAATAACCCGGAGGATTTTTGCACGACTATCTGCTCTCATTATTCTTAGGCATTGTTGAAGGTCTTACAGAGTTCTTGCCGGTCAGTTCCACTGCGCATCTGCGCATTACAGAAGCGCTGCTGCACATCCATCTCGACGATCCGTTCTGGAAGATGTATTCCATCGTGATCCAACTGGGCGCCATCCTCTGCCTGCCGATCTATTTCCGCGCGCGCATTGCCCGCTTTCTTTCCACCTTCCCGCGCGGAGAGCGCGGCGACCGCACCACGCTTACGCATCCGCTCTCACTGGTGATGATCGCTTTTGTCTGCACCGCCGTGCCGTCATTGCTGCTGACCAAACTGATTGGCAAGCACCTTGAAAGCCTTACCGTAATCGGCGTCTCGCTGCTCGTTGGCGGCATCGTCATGTGGATCGTCGACGCATATTTCGGCTCGCCGCGCACCGTGGGCCGCCACATGACAGAACGCATGGAAGACGTTTCGCTCTTCCAGGCCATTTGGATCGGCATCTGCCAGGTCGCGTCGGCGGTATTTCCGGGCACCTCGCGCTCCATGTCCACCATCGCCGCCGGACAAGTGGCCGGCATGTCCCGCACCGCCGCTCTGGAGTTTTCTTTCTTTCTCTCGATGCCCACCATGATCGCGGCCACCGGCTATGACCTGCTCAAAACCTTCCATCCCAAACACGGCGCTGAAGCCCTGGGCCGCATGCCCGCCGACGGCCATGAGTGGACCGTGCTCCTCATCGGCTTTGTGGTTTCCTTCATCGTGGCCTTGGGCGTGGTGGCCTGGTTCATGAACTGGGTCCGCCAGCGCGGCTTCACGCCCTTCGCCATTTACCGGATCATTGTCGGCATCGCGGTGCTGGTCTGGGTGATGCGGGGGTAAGCCGGTTTCGACTTTTCGACCTTGGCTGTTCCTCCGCGTCCCTCCGGCAAGCTTTTGGCTTTCCGATCACATGTGGCACAGCCGCCCCCGGCTGTGGCTTCTTGATTTCAACTCGTTCCTGATCCGTGTCATCCGTGTTGATCCGTGATAAGGTTTGGGGACTCACTTCCTTCCAGCCCTCTTCTGCGCTATCACCAATCCCCTTGGCGTGGGCAGGAACACCACCGAAATCAGTCCTTCATCCTCCATACGCTTCGCGCCTTCGCGGACGGTCTTCAGATGCGAGCTGGCGTCGTGCATAAGAATGAGCCCGTTAGGATTGATGAGTGGCAGAAAGTGTCGGACTTCAGGCTCGCGTAGTTCAGGCAGTGAGTCGCAAAAAAGCACGTCGATTGTTCCGGTAACGCGCGTCTCCAAGCTGGACTCGCAGCGGAAGTCGATAAACTTCTTCAAGCCGGAAGCCTCAATCTTTTCTTTGGCCTTGGCAAAAACTTCTTTATCCGGTTCGCAGGTAATGATCTTGCCTTGGCCGTTCTGCTTCAAGCCTTCAGCCATATAGATGGTGCTCACGGCAAGAAACGTCCCAGTTTCCACCACCAGGTTGGGTTTTACGGTGGTCATCAGGCATTTCAAAAAATCCAGGACTTCAACTTCGGCGGTCATGGTGTCAAACATCCTCCAGCGCTCGGGGTTGGGACATTCAGGCGTGGCGCGATGGTATTCCGGTTTGGTTTCCTGGTTGCCATGCTGGACCACGTGATCAAAAACTTTATGCACGGGATCTACTTTGCGAAATCGACGCCTCGCAATGATCAGCAGAACAACTCCGGCCACGATGGTCAGCAGCGCGGCCAGTTGCGCGTTGCTCATGCCCCACAGGATTCGCGGGTTGATGCGGACGAACTCCACCAGAAATCGCTCAAAGCCAAACAGGATCAGAAATTCGCCGGTGATCACGCCGGGAGCAAGCGGATGCTGAAGGGCTCGCGATCCGCGCCGCCATATGTACCAGCCAATCAGCACGCAGGCAATGAATTCATAGATCGGCGTGGGATGTACGGCGCAGTTCTGCGGCCAGCCATAAAGCGCGCATGTTCCGTTGGCGCCGCTGGTTGGAACCAGGCCATCGGGAAACGCCATGCCCCAGGGAAGATGCGTCGGTTTGCCGTAATCGCCGTCGCCGGAGATAAGGCAGCCGATGCGCCCCACCGCATATCCCACGGCTGCCGCGAAGCTGGAAATATCCAGCATGGTGAGCATGTTCACGCCGCTGCGCCGGGCAATGATCAGCAGCGCGGCAATGCCGGCGATGAAGCCTCCAAACCAGGCAAAGCCGCCGCGGAACCAGCTCAGCAGCGCGCCAAAGCTCTTGAAGGTTTCGGCATTCAGTCGGTCGGCAGGAGTATCAATGGTGTGCCAGATCTTTGCGCCCAGGATTCCCGCAAATGCCACTGCGGCGACGATGGTATAAGGATCAAGCTTCATCAGCTTGCGCCGCGTGATCTCGCCTTCCAGCGCGTAATAAGCGGTGGCAAAGGCCACTACCATCAGCAGGCCAAAGGTTGGAATTTCCAGCGGCCCAATGTGTATATAAGGAAGCAGTTGTTCGCCTCAAAAAGGTGAAAGATTTTGAAGAGCCAGTATAAATGGATGCACTGGTTTTTCTTGGTTTGAGCTTGTCCTCCGGCCAGGCAAGTGTCAGGGCACGAATTTATTCGTGCCGCTACCGCGATAAAAGAATTGGGCTTCAGCCCCTGAAATTATCTCGGCGTCGGTCTGGGCACAGCGCCGGGCACAGCAGCTGTCGCGCGGACGACCATGCGCGCAGGCACAATGAGCAGGCGCGGCAGCGATCCATCTTTTCCACGATACCGCCGTAGATCGGCCATGGATTTTATGCTGAGCCGTTCCGCCATCAGCGCGTGTGAAGGAATGTCCTTAAACTCAAACAGCGTTGCCGGACGAAACGTCTGGTGCTTGCCCATGAACAGTTCGCGTTCGCTGCGCAGGTCAGGCCGCAAAGTGGGATCAAGGATGAAACACCAGAAAATGTCCCAGTCGCGCGGCTTGCCGTCCACGGTGTATTTGTTTATGACGAGGTTGTGGTCGTATTCGGATTTTCCCTGCGCACGGTATTGCACTCCCGGCGCAACAAAGTAAAGGTTCAGCCGCTTATCGATTGGTTTATCTTCCGCCACGCGCTCGCCCAGGTTCCACGGGCCCACGCTGGCCATCCGATGATGCCCTGCCGCTTCAGGGGTGAAAATAAGATCGTCGCCATCGTGATAAACAGAAAACGGCTTCACCACTTCACGTATGGCAGCGCCGGCCACAAGAGCAGCGGCGGAAATCGCGATGATGGAGACGGCACGTAAGTGGCGGCCCTGCATGGGCGAAATTATTGCAGGCTGCAGGCGGCAGAGCAAGGCGTTTGCGCGATTCACGGGATGCTAAAGTGAGTAGACGTGCGTAACATTCTCCAACATCGCGGAATGCGGCTCATCTTTGCCGCGAATCTGATTTCCATGGTCGGCAGCGGCATGAACTCCGCGGGCGTGACCTGGTTTCTGCTGCAAAAAACTCATTCAGAAATGGGGCTGGGAACGCTGCTCATGCTGCAAACCATCCCCGCGCTCATGATGCTGCCGTTCACCGGCGTGGTCATTGATCGCGAAGATCGTCGCCGATTGCTCATGGTGCTGGACGCCGTTCGCGGCCTGGTGATTTTAGTCGTGGCCGTGCTGGCTTATCGCGGTTTGGCCACGCTGTGGGAAGTTTATCTGATGTCGATCATTGTCGCGGCGGGCTTCTGGATGTTCTGGCCCACCATCACCGCGCTGATTCAGGAGCTCACGCCGGATTCCCAATTCGTTCATTCCAACAGCTTTCTGCTGGCGGGCGTGCAAGGCGGATGGCTGGTGGCAGGCGCAGTCGTCGGATTCGTTTACAACAAGATCGGCCTGCACGGCGTGCTGTTTATCGATTTCGCCAGTTACGTGCTTTCGTTTATCTGCTATCTCTTTGTGCGCAAAGGCAAGCACACGGTTGCGGTGGTCGGGGAAACCATGGTGCATGAGAGCGCCGTGGCAAAGTTTGTTCATGAATTAAAAGAAGGAATTGCCTATATCAAACTGCGTCCCCGATTGCTGCTGCTGGGCATTGCATGGGCCTTATTTATCGGCGGAATGCTGACGCAGGGCGTAATCACGGCGCCGTTCAGTGACCGCATCTTGAAATCCGGCGCGGTCGGCTATGGATGGCTCAACGCCGGCTGGGCCATCGGTGCGTTCATGAGCGCAATCTATACTCCGGCGCTCATACGCGGCACCGGACATCGGCGCGCCGTGTGTATTTCCATGGCCTTGCTTGGGCTTTCTTTGATCTCGCTGCCATTCCTCGGGTCACATATTCACGGTGCGCTCGTTTTCTCCGCGTCACTTATGGTGGGCCAGGCTTTAGTTGTGTGCACAGCGGTTTATTGCCTTATGGGTTGTTGTCGCGCGTTGGGCGGCGTGGCCATTACCAGCACCATGATGGAGTTGGTCCCCAAGCATTTCATGGGACGAGTGCAGAATACTTTTTACTTTCTGGGAACGCTGATGCAACTGGTCTTCTCCTTTGTTGTAGGCACGGTCTCCCACAACAGAGGTTTGGCGCAAGGCTTCGCGATTGTCGGCGGAATTTATTTATTGGCATGCCTCACCGGTTCGTGGCCGGTAAGAGATGTTGTCACAGAATCAGCGGGACAGCTGGGACCGGCGAATGATGCACCCAGCACGCAAAACCGTGCGGCAAATTAATCAGGCGCAATCACAAGAACGGCGGAATCACAGGAACAAGGTGTTGCGGCGAAGTCCCATTCGCGTAGAATCGGCTAAAGGTTCAGGGTAAGAAACTGGAGCAGCCACTCTCATGGACAATAATCCAGTTACGCATAATGAAGCCAAAGGCCAGTTTGAGATCAAGCTGGGGGATGAGAAAGCCGTGCTGCAATATCATCGCACGGAGCACCACATCACCCTGACTCATACAGAGGTCCCGGTGGCATCACGCGGCCGCGGACTGGGAAATCAATTGATCCGCGCTGCGCTGGACTTTGCTCACTTCAACCAGCTCAAAGTTGTTCCCGTGTGCCCGTTCGTGCAAGCGTATTTAAAGAAGCACCCTGAAGCCGCACCCTGAAGCCGCAGGTTAGCCGACCGCAGAACGCAACGCGGGGAGAAAATGCTTTAATGCAGAAAAGCAGCGCCCGTAGACGCTGCTTTCTATTTCCGAACATCGTTCTTTAGCGATCGACGCGCAGTTAGTCGTTCACAATGTCACGCACGGTTAATACCGGGCACGGCGCTCCGGCAACCAGGTTATAGGTAACGCTCGAGTGGAATCCGCCGTTGAATTTCTTTCCCGCAGGTAGACCCAGGACGATCATGTCAGGCCGCTCCGATTGCGCAAACCCCAGCAGTTCTTTCACTGTGTCGCCCACTTCCACCACCATTTCCGGCGTGCACCACTGCTTTGCTTCCGCCGGCACAAGAGCTTCCAGTTTCTTATAGGAAGTTGCCATCAGCTCAGCGCGGTCGCGCTGGAAGGCTTCTTCCAGGGAAACAACGTGCATAAACGTAACCTGTGCGCGGCTTTCCTGGGCGATGGAGAGTGCATATTGCGTCGCGAACTCCGCGTGCGCGCCCAGATCCGTGGGGAAGAGAATGGTTTCTGCCTTGAAATCATGGGAAGGCCTTACGGTAACGTGCGGGCCTACCGTAAGCACCGGGCAAGTGGCATTGCGGAAAATCGCTTCGGCGACCGAACCCATCAGCAGGTGCGTGAGCCCGTGCCGGCCGTGCGTGCCCATCACAATCAGGTCGATCCCGTGCTGAGCAATCCATTGCGGCACGGCTTCTGCCACAGGTCCGCGCGCGAAGAGCGGTGTGCCATTGAAATTGTTTTCTTTGGCCAGGTCGTTGAGCCGACGACGGCTGTTTTCTTCCACTTCGTCCAGAATGTCCGGCGCGGCTGTTTCGGTAAGAATGACTGGGTCACAGGCATGCGCGGGATAGACTTGCGCGCCAAAATGATTCGCAAATCCCTGGGCATACGCCATGGCGCCCCGAGAGGATTCAGTGAAATCGGTAAGAAATAGAATATTTTTGAATGAAATCTTATTGACGACTGGCAGAGCTTGCATAGTTGACATAAAAAACTCCTTTTAAAGTTGCAATTATTGCTGGTCCGGAGCACTGGGCTCATTCGCTTTCGCGACCTTCGGCAGCATCGCCTGCGGGGTCCCGGAACCCCGCAGGTGGAAAATATGGCATTCGCTGCGGAAGGGCCTCTCAGACCCTTCCGTAGCGAAGAAAGCCAGCGCGTTTTCTAACGTCTGTAGAAGCAGGCCGTTTCGCGCTGGTTTCCATTCCGTCATTCCGTTCCTCATCTCAAATCTTCTTTTATAGTTTGCAATCGTCGGCCCGTCGTGGCTGTGATGTAGATCACCCTAGCCGGACTGTGCAGATTTAACGCGTCCACGCTTCAGGCACGGAAAGCACCGGGCAGGGCGCCGCGCAAATTACTTTATGCGTTACACCGGGGCCGCCTTTCAGGTTAAAAGTTTTACTGCGTCCACGCCCCATCACGATCAGGTCAGCGTCTTCGTTTTGCGCGTGGCTTACGATCTGTTCAGCGGTGAGACCTGCGTCCACGGCGAATTCCGGCTTGCACCACTCGTGCGCGTGTGGCGGCAGCAACCGTTCCGCCTCATTCAGCACGAAATTCAAGACTCTCAAACGGTCCGGATAATTGCGTGATTCCTCAGGCAACATATGCAGCAGCATCAGACGGGCACATTTTTCGCGCGCCAGTGCCAGAGCGTATCCAAGAACGTGCTGTGATTGTTCGCCCAGATCTGTGGCAAAAACGATGTTTTCCAGATTGAGGCTGAAGAGGCGCGGCACTTCCACATTCGGACCTACCGTGAGCACAGGGCAGGGCGCATTGTGCAGGACCATTTCAGAAGTCGAGCCGAGCAGAAGCCGTTGCACGCCACGACGGCCATGCGTGCCCGCCACCACCAGGTCGATCCCATGCTGTGAAATCCAGTGTGACATGGCAGCTTCAAAATCGCAGCGGCTCAGAAGCGGCTGGAAATGGATGCCGTTATATTCCGCAAGCCGAGAGAGCTGCCGGTATTTTTGCTCTTCTAATTCTTTTATGGCGGCTTCGCCGGTCGTGGCCGCATCGGCCAGCACCGTATCCAATACATGCGCGGGATAAAGACGCGCCTTGAAATGCCGCGCAAATGCCAGAGAGTAAGCCAGCGCTCCCGTGGAGGCCTGTCCGAAGTCTGTAAGAAAGAGGATGTTTTTAAAAGAGACGGCAGTGCCAGGTCGTGCAAGTGGCATAAATACCTCTAAAAGAAATTTTGGAATGAGAATCCGGGGGCCCGAATGATGGTTTGTAACTTTCCAGTTTGCTTTAGTGCGAAGGACGAAAACTGTGACCGCGGTCACTAACTCACATGACATCTGTGACCCGCGTGGCGCTTCAATTTCCCCGGTTCTTGACCCGGATTGCCGGTGCCGGGCGGAATTGGGAACACATCTGGAGTGTGACGAGCGTCACATATCTGCGTGACGGACGCCATTTAAGCTCAAGTTTCCTGAAGTTCTCCGTATAAGGAGTTGGCGATGGCGTACCACTTCCAGATTATTGAAGATTGCCTAAAATGCGCGTTTCGCGAACAAAACCTTTTCTGTGATTTATCACGGGAAGCGTTGGTTCGCTTGCAACAAATCAAAGCGACGTCGGTCTATCCCAAGGGGGCATTGTTGTGTCTGGAAGGCCAGTCTCCCAGAGGCATTTTTGTGCTGTGCACCGGCCGCGCCAAGCTCTCTACCACGTCCAGTGAAGGCAAGAGCATGATCCTGCGCGTGGCTGAACCGGGCGAGGTGCTGGGGCTCACAGCGGCGGTTTCCGGTTCGCCGTATGAAGCCACGGTAGAAACCCTGGAGCCTAGCCAGGCCAACTTCATCGCCCAGGCTGATTTTGTCCGCTTCCTGCAGGAGTTCCCTGACGTAGGATTAAAGGTAGCCAAGCAGCTAACGCATAACTGCAAATGCGCCTACGACGAGATCCGTTCTCTCGGCCTTTCCAATTCAGTTCCGGAAAAACTTGCCAAGCTCATTCTGCGGTGGGCTGAGCATCCGCTGGAACTGTCGTCCAAAAAACCCAATGAAACCGCATTGCGCGTAACGCTCACGCAGGAAGAAATCGCCCAATTCATAGGTACCTCGCGAGAGACGGTTTCACGCGTACTCACCGGTTTCCGCAAGAAAGGCTTTATCAGGGTGAAGGGCGCCACCTGGACGATCACGAATCGGCGCGCCTTGGAAAGTCTCGTAACTACCTGACTTGTCACAAGCTGGGGTGACTGTCGTCACAGTAGCTCGGCACAAATCGGTCTATAAGCAATCTTATGAACACCACATTACCGCATAGCGCAGCCAATGAGCTTTATGAAATGCTTTCGCCGGAAGTGCGGGCGGAAATGGTCAAAGCCGAGCGGTCGATGACTGTACCAGAAGGCACAACGCTCATCCGGCAAGGCGTACCGCCTGAAAATCTTATCATTATCAATTCCGGCAAGGTGGCGGTCAGCCTGAATTGTATGCGCGGAGCCGCCTCTCTTGATTACTCGGAACCCGGCAAAGTGTTTGGAATGCGTGCAATGGTCTCCGGCGAGCTGCCGGAAGTCGATGTGACCTGTCTCGAATCTTGTTCCATCACGGTTCTCCCGCGAGAGGTTTTCCTATCCTTACTGCAAGACAAGCCTGAGATTTATTTCGGTGTTGCCAAGGTACTCAGCAGTGACTTGAAAATTGCGGACCGCATTTTACGCAGCAATTCCCGCCGCTTCTTCTGCGGCCCTCGCTCTCGTACTGTAAAGCCACACTAACGCCGTCGATCGCGAGTCCTCAGTCCTGAGCAGTAATCTTTTCTTCTTTTCCACATGCATACAAGCACGTCTATTGTTCCTGCCATGCGCAGCAAATCTGCGTCCGTTCAGCGCACACCTTGATTTGTAAAGCTTCTTTACACCTGTGACCCATATCACAGAGCTGTTACTCGACATTGCTTATAGTCGGTTGTTCATTGTGAAAATGGAGAATGCGAGGGGTCGCTCATGTCAGGAAAAGGACTCAGGCTGTTCATTCTGTCGGTCTTACTGGTAGCACTTGTCGGGTTTGCCGTTGCCGGTCCCAAAAAGCATGGGAACGACAAAGGAACCGCCGCCGATGCGCAAAGCACTCAGCCCAGCGGCGACCAGAAAAAAGAGAAAGAGCTAGTCGAGACCCATAAAGCTGTCGACCCGTCGCAGTACGTGGGCGCTGAGACCTGCAAGACCTGCCATGAACAGCAGGCCAAAGGTTACGATCAGGGTCCGCACTGGAAGACCGAGCTGAACAAGCACAAAGGTGTGGAGTTCCAGGGTTGTGAGGCTTGCCACGGCCCTGGCAAGGAACACGCTGAATCGGCCGACCCCGCCAAGATCATTCGCTTTGCGTCGCTCTCGCGCGAGGAATCGTCGAAGCGTTGCCTTACCTGCCATGAGTTTGGTGAAGAGCATGCGAACTTCCTGCGTTCACAGCACCTGAAGAATAACGTCGGCTGCGTGGATTGCCATTCGGTTCACGCTCCCAAGGTCAACCGGCAGCTCTTGAAGGCGGCACAGCCAAACCTTTGTTACAGCTGCCATCTGGAAGTTAAGCCGGATTTCTCCAAGCCTTTCCACCATCGCGTGAATGAAGGCCTGATTGCCTGCAGCAATTGCCACAACCAGCACGGTGGTTTCATGCGGCACCAGCTGCGTTCTACCGCCGCACAAGACCAGGTTTGTTTCAACTGCCACACGGACAAAGCCGGCCCCTTCGCCTGGGAACATGCGCCCATCAAGACTGAAGGTTGCGTCGCTTGCCATACCCCGCACGGGTCGTCGAACCCGCGGCTGCTGAAGCGGAGCAACGTAAACCTGGTTTGTTTGGAGTGCCACACGCTTACGGTGGATGTGGCGGCTCCTGCCGCTCCATCTTTCCATAATCAGGCCCAGAAGTATCAGGCCTGCACGATGTGTCACACGGCCATCCATGGCTCCAATTCAGACCATGATTTCTTCAAACCGTAAACATATAGGTGATGAGATGAATAGAAAATTGCATATTCCGGGTATGTGGCCATCGCGCCTTCTGTTGGTCGGAATGGGACTGTTTGGCCTCACACTTTTCGCGCAGACGCCCACGGATCCATCGGCATCGGCAGCGGCGCCGGCAGCGCAGACAGATACAGCTACAGATAAAGATAAGCCTGCATCACCAGCCAAGAACGAGGCCGCAGTGGAGCGTCGCCAGCCTGAGCTGGGGGTCTCCATTGATTCGGCGCGTAAGTCTGATGTGCTGGCCAACTGGATCACCACGGAAAATAATGTGGGTGAAAACGTGGGGCCATGGGTGATTAAGCAGTCGGCGGAATTTGGCGGGCGCATCACCGACTATACCGGCAATGCCGGCACCTGGGACACGTTTGTGAATCTGGGAAGTGGCTCCCGGCTGCTGGAATACACCCTGGATTTCCATTCACCTGACCATAAAGGGTTTCTTTTCGACGATCTTCTCTTCAGCAACTTCGGGTATGGCGGCGATCCCAACAACCTGACCCGCGTGCGCGCGCAGAAGGGGAAAATATACAGCTTCAGTGGGGGCTTCCGGCGCGATCAGAATATCTTTGATTATGACCTGTTCGCCAATCCACTCAATCCAACCGCTCCAGGAAGTTCGAACCCGATTGTCCCAATCGTGAACTCGCCGCATGAGTTTCTGATGGATCGCCGGATGAGCGATGCCAATCTCACTCTCTTCCCGCTAGGCAACATCAGGGTCAAACTTGGATGGTCAAGAGTGGCGAACGATGGCAATACCTTCAGCACCGACCACCAAGGCACAGAAGCATTGCTGTTTTCTCCGACGTTGAATACTACTGATAGCTATAATTTTGGCGTTTCCTTCCGCTTTATTCCCAGGACCAGCATTAATTACGATCAGTTCTATACCTACTTCAAAGGTGACACCACGAGCGCGCTGGCCCCGCAGAACCTTCAGGGCATCTTCGGAATTCCGGGCTTCACGCTGGCAGGCGGTCTCCCGGTTAATTTAGGCATCGCCTACAACACGGTTGGTGGGCAACCATGCGCTACGCCCGTGCTGGGCACAGGTTTTGCCAATCCAGCCTGCAATGGTTATTTCAGTTATAGCCGTTTTGGCCGGCTGCGGAATTCATTCCCCACGGAACAATTCAGCTTCCAGAGCGAATATTTTCGCCGTGTGGACCTTTCGGGAAGGCTGAATTATTCGGATGCCGAAGCCAGCGACCCTTCAACGTCAGAATTGTTTAACGGCCTCACCACCCGCAATCGCGTGCGGGCTTTTGGGATTACCGGCAGCGCTCTGTCACACCGTATTTCTCTGGCCGCGGATTTGGGAGGCACCATCCGTGTAACGGACAAGTTCCGTATCGTGGACACCTTCCGCTATGACGGTTTCAATATTCCAGGGAACTGGAGTCTGGTCACGGCGAACCTTTTCGGCGCCACGCTGCTATCGAACCCGAACGTATTTAGCGCCGCAACGTGCCCTCCGCCATTTACCGCGGCCACGTGTCCACAGCATAATGCCAGCTCCGCGGCTGACTTGATTGTTGACAATCGCAATGATTTTCTCGGCCAGAAGCGGACCGCCAACACCTTCCTTCTGGAATACGACTTCACCAAGCGCATTACGGCCCACGTGGGATATCGCTTTGAGCGCAGGGAAATCACGCAAAGAGTTGACAACGTCCAGATACAGACTTTCTTCCCTGGGCCCACGGCAGCCCTGGCCCGGCGCGGAGCATGCGTTGGCCAGCCGCTGAATCCTGACGGCACGTGCACCGTGCCCGTTCCTGGAGCAGACGCGGGTGAAGACTTTACCCAGATCAATGGAAGCACCGGGCTGCTCGGCTTTGCCGCTCGAACGCAGAAGCTCCGTATGAGCGGCGATGTCGAGTTCTTTTCGGGAGACAATGTTTTCTTCCGCATCACGCCGCGCCACTCGCAGGATTACCGCTTCCGCGCCGGTTACAAGGCGGCAGACTGGATCAATCTTGGCGCGGCGATTCGCGTTCTGGAAGCCCGCAACACCAGCCTGGATATCGGCCTGCTGCAACACAATCGCAGCTATGGTTTCAGCGCCGCCATTGCACGCCCTGAATCCATGTGGGGCGTGGACCTTTCCTACGATTACAACGACGTCTTTTCGCAGACGAATATCTGCTTTGTCGCCACGCCCAACCTCAATTCCCCGGGCATAATCAATTGCGGAACGCCGTTCCTTTCCGGCTTGTCGGTTTACACCAATACCTCGAATTACGGCTCGGCGTCGCTTATCATGCGGCCCACCAAGCGCTTTACTGCCGGCGCCGGTTACGCGCTTACTACTACCAATGGCAATACCCTGATCCTGAACCCGATCGCGCCCACGGGCCCCTTGGCCTTGAACTACCATCTGCCCACGGCATCCATCGCGTTTGCGGTCTCTGAAAAGGTGACCTTTAAGTCGGGATGGAATTATTACGACTACAACGAGAAGTCCAATCCCGGTCCGACTTTGCCACGGGATTTCCGCGGAAACATGTTCTCGCTGTCACTGCGTTACACGATGTAATAGCAAGCCACTTCTTGGAGGGAAGAGAGAATGAAGTTAACACTCAGCTCCATCATTATGCTCGGTCTGCTCCTGGGCTCGGTAGGTAAATCCGGCGCCCAGGAAGCTACCCAGACCTTGTACAAGATGAAGTGCCAAATCTGCCACGGCCCTGACGCCACGGGCAGCGTCGCCGGCAAGAAACTTGCCGTTAAGGATTTCCAGAGCCCTGAGGTCCAGAAACAGCCGGATGCCGAGCTCTTGGATGTGGCAAAAAAAGGCAAAAACAAGATGCCGGCCTATGGCGGCAAACTCCCGGACAATCAGCTGACCGATTTAATCGCGTACATGCGCGGTCTGGCGAAACAAGGAGCCAGGGGCAAATAGCTCCTGCTCCCCGGAAGTAAAAGCAGTGTTGTTTGTGAACAACTTTGTAGATTTGGGCCCGCAGTTCAACTCATTCTAGTGAGGCCGCATGGCAGCCACCAATCCCGGCATTTCCCAATCTCCTCATGGTTCGTCAGCTACGCCTATCCGTCGTAGGCGGTTCATGGAAGCGCTTCTGGGCAGTGGCTTTTTCCTGAGTGCGGCAGCCTTCTTCTATCCCGTGCTGCGGTTTCTCGTCCCTCCCAAGGAATCGGACATGGGCAGCGGCTCAGTGGTTGCCGCCAAGACAGGCGAGTTGAAGCCGAACAGCGGCAAGATCTTTCGCTTCGGCAGCCGCCCGGGATTGCTGGTCCGCACCGCCGGCGGCGAGTATAAGGCCATGTCGGCCACGTGTACGCACCTCGCGTGCACGGTGCAATACCGTGACGATACGCGCGAGGTCTGGTGCGCCTGCCACAACGGCAAATATGACGTGAACGGACGCAACGTCTCCGGCCCGCCTCCGCGCCCGCTGGAAGCCTTTGAAGTGCAAGTCAAGGGTGACGAGATATTTGTCAGGCGCCGGCAGGAATCCTAGCATGGGCCTCTTTGGCAAAGTGCACGACTGGCTCGACGACCGCTTTGGCTGGAACGAACTGCTTGCTCCCTTGCGCAAGAAAACGGTTCCTGTCCATCGCTGGTCGCACTGGTATTTCCTCGGCGGCATCACGCTTTTTCTATTTGTCATCCAGGTGCTGACCGGAATTTTGCTGCTTCTCTACTACCGTCCCGGAGCGAATGAGGCATTTGAGAGCGTGCAGCACATCATGACGCAGGTAAAGTTCGGGTGGCTGATTCGCTCTATCCATTCATGGTCCGCCAACCTGATGGTCTTTACCGCGTTTGCCCATATGTTCAGCGTGGCGTTTCTCAAGTCTTATCGCAAGCCGCGCGAACTAACCTGGCTGAGCGGCATGATCCTGCTATTCCTGGTGCTGGGCTTTGGTTTCAGCGGTTACCTGCTGCCCTGGAACACGCTGGCGTTCTTTGCCACGAAAGTAGGGACGGAAATCACCGGTCAGGTGCCAATCATCGGTCGGCCGCTCATGATTTTTCTTCGCGGTGGAGAAGAAGTGACCGGGGCCACGCTCACGCGTTTCTTTGGATTTCACGTTGCCGTGCTGCCGGGACTGGCGACCCTGATAATCGGCCTGCATATTCTTCTGGTGCAGAGATTCGGCATCAGCGTTCCTCCCAAGCTGCAAGCGGAATGGCTGACTAAGCCCGCGTCACTACGCGAGATGAAGTTTTTTCCCAATTTCGCTCTGCGCGAATTAATGGCATGGTATGTGGCGCTGGGCGTACTCGGCGCGCTGGCGGCAATTTTTCCCTGGGACCTGGGCGTAAAGGCTGACCCATTTGTTTCCGCTCCCGCGGGCATCAAGCCGGAGTGGTATTTCCTGTTCATGTTCCAGACGCTCAAGGTGATTCCCTCCAAAGTATTTTCATTGGATGGCGAAGTTCTGGGTGTGCTGGCTTTTGGAGCGGCGGGAGCGGTTTGGCTGCTGCTGCCTTTCATCGATAGCGGCCGCGCCCGGAGATGGGTCAACGCTCTGGCAGTTGTGGCTCTCGCATACATTGTAGGAATGACCATTTATGGCCACTTGGCAAAGTAACTCGCCGGCTTCATTCGCTGCTCGATGGTTTCTGGCTGTCGCTGCCGGCTTGCTGTTGGCCGGCGGCGCGCACGGCCAAACTAAAAACTCATGCCTGGAGTGCCACTCAATTTTGGCGGACAACCTGGGCGTAACCGAAGAAAAGTTCAGCCAGGATATTCACGGGCAAAAAGGACTCACCTGCGCCAGTTGTCATGGCGGTGACGCCAATAATGACGATCCTGAAATTGCTATGGGCAAGAAGGCCGGCTTCAAAGGCAAAATTTCCCGCGCACAAATTCCTCAGTTATGCGGAAGCTGCCATTCCGATCCTGCCGTGATGCGTAAGTACAATCCAAGCCTTCGGACGGACCAGCTCAGCCAGTATCACACCAGCGTTCATGGCAAGCGGCTGGCCAGCGGCGATGGCAAAGTCGCAGTCTGCGTGGATTGCCATTCGGTCCACGATATCCGGCCGCCAAGCGACCCGCGCTCCACGGTGAATCCGGTGAACGTTCCAGCTACGTGCTCTCGTTGCCACTCTGACGCGGAGCGTATGAAGGAATACAAAATCCCGACGAACCAGTTCGCTGAATATAAAAAGAGCGTTCACCATGAAGCACTGACAGTCCGTGGAGACTTGAGCGCGCCCACCTGCGTCACGTGCCATGGAAACCATGGGGCCACGCCGCCGGGAGCATCGTCTGTGGCGGCGGTTTGCTCGACGTGCCATGTGTTCCAGGCGCAACTCTTCGATGCCAGCCCGCACAAGGCGGCTTTTGCTTCCGCTGGATTGCCGGGCTGCGTCACCTGCCACAGCAATCACGGCATCCAACATCCCAGCGATGCGCTGATCGGCACCGATGACAAGTCAATCTGTGGACAATGCCATACTGAAGGCGATCCAGGCTTTGTTGCTGCAAACAGCATCAAGGACCATCTCGCGCAGCTTGCCGCAGCCATCGACAGTTCTGACCAGATCCTAAGCAAAGCAGAAACCTCTGGTATGGAGGTGAGTCAGGCCAGGCTTGATCTTGTACAGGCCCGTGACACGCTCACCAAAGCGCGGGTCACCATTCATAGCGCCAACGTCGCGCGCGTGCAGCAGGATATTCAGCCGGGTCTTGTATCCGCAGCCAGGAATTATGAAGCAGGCAAAGACGCGCTGAAGGAACGCAACTATCGGCGCTACGGCCTGGGGCTTTCATTGATAGCCATTGCTATCATGCTTACGGGGCTCAAGCTGTATCTGAAGCAGATTGAGGGCCCTCAGGATTCACCGCCTGTGTAACTTTGAGTTTGCGTTTTAGGATTCTGCTACAGTTCAGTGCTACTGCTTGATAAATGTTGGGTTAGTACTAGTGAGATATTCAAATGGAGGGAAGTATGAAAGCAATGATCAGCACGATGGCGCTTGGCATATTGCTGGCAGGGGCAATTCCGGCCGCTGCCGCCGACGATGCCGCAGCGCTCTACAAATCAAAGTGCCAGATGTGCCATGGCGCTGACGGAAAGGGCACTCCCGCCGGCCAAAAGATGGGCGCAAGAGATTTCCATTCGCCGGAAGTGGCCAAGGAATCAGACGCGGACCTGGCCAAAATCACCAAAGAAGGCAAAGGCAAGATGCCGAAGTTTGAAGGCAAATTGACCGACGACCAGATCAAAGAGCTGGTCAAATACATCCGCAGTATGAAGTAGAAAAATTCGTTATGCGCAGCCCGGGGGCATTGAATCGCTCCGGGCTTTTTTATTGGTTCAGAGTTTCGAAAAGAGAACTGCGGGCTCATTGATTATCTCTTAGACGATTGCGTCCACAAACGGCGTGCTGTGGTATCTGGAACGTAATTGGGGGCTGACGATACCGTCTTCCACGGCGCCTCTGATTTCCTGCTTTGCGCTCAGAGCAAAGTGCCTCCGCAGTGCAATCCTTTCCGGGCGCTTCTCTAATTACCCCTTGTACGTCTAACCTTAATCACAAAGGGTATTTGCGCCGCCAAAGCAAGATTGATATAACGAACATCACTCGAGGTTTCCCATGTCTTTTCTTCGCGATTTGAAAGTTGCCATACGTTCATTGGCCCGTGCGCGTGCGTTGTGGGTCACCGTGGCCATCACCCTGGCTTTGGGGATCGGCGCGAATGCGGCCATCTTCAGCGTGATTCGCGGCGTGCTGCTGCGGCCGTTGGCAAATCGCGACGAAGATCGCCTGCTCTACGTACGCCAGAGCGCTCCGGGAATTGGCGCAGACAATACCAACTTCTCCGTCCCGGAAATCAGTGACATAGGCAGCGGATTGAAGAGCATCAAGGAACTTGGCACTTTTTCCGCTGTTGATTTCACCCTGGTGGGGCTGGGTGAACCGCGCGAGATCCGCGCCGGCGTGGTGGATGGCAATTACTTTGAAGTGATGGGTCTGCGTCCTGTGCTGGGCCGCTTGCTGAATCCCAGCGACGACGGCCCAAAGGCAGCGGGCGCCGTGGTGCTGACGTACAGATTCTGGGTGAACTCTCTGAACTCTGATCGCGGCGTGATCGGGAAAGTGGTCCGGCTTGGAGGATTTGAAGGCAGCCGCTCCGCCACGATTGTTGGCGTTTTGGAACCGTCAGTGCCTTATCCGGTGGAAACCGAGATGATCGCCAACATTGTTACCAGCCCGCATCACCTCTCGGCCACGATGGTGACCGGTCGCGAGCATCGCATGACGGAGGTGTTTGCGCGTCTTGCTCCCGGCGCTGACCTGGAAGCTGCACGAGCGGAGTTGCGCACCGTGCATGCTGCCATGGTGTCCGCGCATCCTGAGGTTTACAAGCCGGGCGACCACTACCAGATTGAAGTTACGCGCATGCATGACCAAATCAATTCTGGTGCGCGTACTATTTTGTGGGTTCTGTTCGCGGCATCGGGCTTACTGTTCGTGATTGCCTGCTCGAATGTGGCCAACCTTATTCTGGCGCGGGCCGTGCGTCGCGAGCCGGAGATGGCAATTCGCGCGGCGCTGGGAGCAAGCACCAGCGCGTTCCGGCGTTCACTGCTGGCGGAAGGAATTGTACTGTGCGGCAGCGGCGCCCTGGCGGGGATCGCCATTGCCGCGCCGATGGTGGCCGTGCTGGCTAAATATGCTTCAAGGTTTTCAGTGCGCGCACTGGATCTGACACTGGATTTCAGCATGATTTGGATTGGAGTTGCGCTTGCGATGGCGGCCGCTGTTTTCCTTGCGTTTGTACCTCGCCTGCCTGCTCCGGATACTTCCGCTGGATTTAGCCTGTCGAGCAGCGTGCGCGTGAGCGGAGGCAGCAGCCGTCGGCTTGGCATTTTTGCCGTCACGCAGATCACGGCGTCATTTCTTTTGCTGGCCGGGGCGGGCGCGCTGGTAAAAACCCTGCTGGTCCTGGAGAAAACGCAGCCGCCATTTGAGACTGCTCACGTCCTGGCGGTGAATCTGCCGGTGATGGCGGAAGGCAAAACGCCGGACCAGGTGCGGGATTTTTATCGTGAAGTTTCACGCCGCGTGGGCGCTCTGCCTGGAGTGCAACATGTTTCTTCAG
>DASXJO010000056.1:0-7931 GCA_036497385.1 Candidatus Angelobacter sp.
CCATCTTCCTTGGTCCACCAATCACGAAGATTACCCTTGGCATCAAATTGGCGTCCCTGATCGTCAAAGCCGTGTGTCAATTCATGGCCGATGGTGCCGCCAGTGTTGCCGTAATTAGGAGCATCGTCCATCTTCGGGTCATAGAGAGGCGGCTGCAGAACGCCTGCAGGAAAGTTGATGTCATTCATCTGCGGATTGTAGTAAGCATTCACCGTAGGCGGAGTCATGCCCCACTCGCCGCGATCCAGTGGTTTACCTATCTTCGCCAGTTGGCGTCGTGACTCAAACATGGTGGCCCGATGCACGTTGCCGACAAAATCATCAGGCTTAACCTCAACTGAGCTGTAATCGCGCCACTTGTCCGGGTAACCGATTTTGTTGACCACCGAATGCAGTTTCTCAAGCGCTTGCTTCTTGGTTTCCGGACCCATCCATGTGAGCTGCTTGATGTCGTCTTCCATCGCCTGCTCAATCAATTTGGTCAGCTTCAGAGTGCTTTCTTTTGTTTCCTGACTGAAGGCGCGGTTTACAAATTCCTGGCCCAGAGCTTCTCCCAATTGAGTATCCGTAAGCCGCACGCAGCGCTTCCAGCGCGGAGCAATCTGTTCCACGCCGCGCAGGGTATGGGAGTAAAAGTCAAAATTCTGCTGCACGAACTTTGAAGAGAGATACGGCGCATTGGCGCTGGCAACATGCCACCGCAGATATGTTTTCAGGTCGTCCAAGCTGTTGCTTTGGATCTGGTGGTCCAACTCCTTGTAGAACTTTGGTTCGGTCACGTTGAAGGTGCTTACCTGGTCAAGGCCAGTAGTCTTCAGGTAAGTGTTCCAGTCGAAATCTGGGGTAAGGGCCTGTAGCTGCTTGCGGTCCATTTTATGGAACAGGTTGTGCGGGTCGCGCTGCTCTACCCGAGTGAGTGAAGCCCTGGCCAGCGCAGTTTCAATCTTCATGATTGTGGCGGCTTCGCGCTTGGCAGCTTCAGGAGTATCGCCCAGCAATGCCAGCATTTTCTGGACATGGATAAGATATTTCTGCCGGATTTCCTCTGACTTGGCTTCGGGCTTGGTGTAATAGTCGCGATCAGGCAGGCCCAGGCCGCCCGCCGTGGCAAACGCGATGACCTCACTGGAATTAGAGAAGTCCTGGTCAGAGCCAAATCCGAATAACAAACCTTCAGTGGCATTTGCCAGATGCTCACGCCCCAGCAATGCAGCCAGGTCTTTTTTGTTCTTGAGCGCCGCAATTGCATCCAGCGCCGGCTTCAGAGGCGTCCCGCCCAGCTTCTCCACTTCTGCCTCATTCATGCAGGCGGAAAAATAATCTCCAATCTTTTGTTGTGTCGCGGTTCGCCCGGTAGTCTTCCGGGCCAGCTCGTCGAGAATGCCCCAAAGAAAGCGCTGGTTATCCACGGTAAGCTTGCCGTAAACGCTCCAAGCCGCCTGATCCGCCGGGATGGGATTGCTTTTCATCCAGCCGCCGCAAGTGTACTGATAAAAGTCGACGCACGGATCGGCCAATTTATCCATGGACGGAAGATCAAGGCTGGGCGTGTAAGGCAGCGCGGTAATTGGCTTGTCGTCGATCACAGCTACAGGGTTAGCGATACCGGGCTTTTCCGGTTTTTGCCCGGGCTGGTTCTGGGCGGAGCTCTGGATAAAAATTATGGCAGCGAACAACATTGCGGTGGAAGCAAGTCTGTTAAGACGCATTGGGTAGTTCCCTCAAAGAATCGCGGTTAGTGTACAGGAATTGGATTGATATTGCGGCGGGCAAGCCGGTGAACCGTGCCTTGATTACACGCTTTCAGCCACGGCAACCTCTACCGGCAGTCCGGCTTGACGCCACGCATCAAAGCCGCCGGTGACGTTTATCACGTTTTGCAATCCCGCCCGTTGCAGCAGGCTGCAGGCAATCATGCTGCGGTATCCTCCCTGACAATGGACAGCCACAGGCGATGATGGATCAAGCTCTGGCGCAGAGACCTTGAAGTTATCCAGCGGGAACCATTCCGCACCCTCAATGTGTCCAGCCTGCCACTCCGGTTCGCGACGCACATCAAGCACCTGCAAATCCTGACTTCGCTGCCGCGATAATTCCTGGACGGTGATCTGCGGCACATCGGCCACGGGAAATCCAGCCTGCTTCCAAGCGGCAATACCGCCCTGAAGAAATCCACGGGGATCTTCAATGCCGACACGCGCCAGACGAAGCCGAGCCTCGGCATATTGCTCCGGTGTATCCGCCACCAGCACTGGATGCGCGCCCAGACCCATGATTGCTCCAGCCCATGAAGCAAACTGGCCGGAAAGCGCGATGTTGATTGAAGCCGGAACGTGCGCCGCCGCAAAATCCGCGTTGGAACGAACATCGAGCACAAAAACACCTTGTTGCAGTAGCGCGGAAAGCTCCGCAGCGGAAATGGCTGGAAGGTCGCGCAATTCTGAAAGCGGGGGAGCGCCGGCTCGATTGATCTGCGCATCCTGCAGGAAGTATTCCGGGCGGGAAGGGAGGTTCTCTGTCAACTCGCGGATGAATTCATCCCGTGACTTGATTTGAAGTGCGTAATTAGTCAGCCTTTCCGTTCCGATCGTCGACGAGCGCTCCGAGCGCATATTACGCCCACACAGCGACCCCGCTCCGTGCGCCGGATACACCAAAACGTTATTGCTCAGCTTCATCAGTTTGCCATGCAAGCTGTCATACATCATTCCTGCGAGTTGCTGTGGCGTATGTGATTTCGAGAGATCGGGCCGTCCAACGTCGCCAATAAATAACGTGTCGCCCGTCAATACGGCCCAGGGAGCCTGAGACTTTTCTTCATCGGTAACGATCAGGCAAATACCTTCAGGAGTATGGCCGGGAGTTTCCAGAGCTGTAATGCGCAGCTTGCCGCATGGAACTTCTGATCCGTCATGCAACGGTATGTGCGGGAATGTTGCGCCAGCCTGTGCTCCGATACAAATTTTTGCGCCCGTGCGCTTGGCCAGTTCCAGATGGCCGGAAACGAAATCGGCATGGAGATGCGTTTCAAAAATGTGGCGGATTTTCAGGCCCTGCTGGTCTGCCGCCTTCAGGTAAATTTCCACGTCGCGCTGCGGGTCCACCACCGCGGCTTCGCCTTCAGATCCCAGCATGTAAGAAGCATGCGCAAGGCATCCGAGATAGAACTGCTCAAAATACATCGACACTCCTCACAGGCGGTCTGCCTGCCGGTACGTGCTTCTCTTTATCATAGCCCGAAATTATGCTGGCTGCGGCCTCTCAGCAGAGGCTCCTTTGACGGCATAGAAAATGATGTAAGCGTAGCAAAGCACCGGCAGAATGAACGCGCGGTGAATCCCAATGTGATCGGCGAGAAAGCCTTGCAGTTCAGGGACAATAGCACCGCCGACAATAGCCGCAACCAGCAAGCCCGATGCTTTTCCCGTAAGCGGCCCAAGTCCCGCAATCGCCAGGGTAAAAATGCTGGGAAACATGATCGAGTTGAACAGGCCAACCAGGATAAGCGTCCACATCGCAAGATGACCCACCGTCAGCATGGAAATTGTTACCAGCAGCGCGGCCACAATCGCATTGAATGCCAGCAGCGTCTGCGTCCTGAATCTTTGCAGCAACGCTGAGCCAACAAACCGTCCGACCATTGCGCCGCCCCAATAGTATTGCAGGTAGCCGGCGGCCTCTTTCAATGACAGGCCGCCAATTTCCTTCTGGTTGAAATAGTTGGTCATCAGGCTGCCAATGGCAACTTCCGCGCCGACATAAACGAAAATTCCTACTGCACCCAACACAAGCCGCCGATGCCGCCAGATACTGCCGGTCGAATGACCATGCGCTTCTGCATACTCAATGACCGGCAACTTGAACCAGGCCACAGTCGCCGCTAAAATAATGAGCGCCACGGCGAGTCCGATATAAGGTACTTTCACGGAGGCAGCCTGCTGTATACGGTACGCATGCAATTGATCAACGCTCATCGTGCGCATGGCCTCAATTCCGACAGGAGCAAGCGCCGCCCCCAGGATCAGCCAGCTTCCAAATCGTGGGGCCAATGTGGTTCCCAGTGAATTGAAAGCCTGTGTCAGATTCAAGCGGCTGGAGGCAGTGCGCGGCGGACCGAGGATTGCGACGTACGGATTCGCCGAGGTTTGCAATACGGTCATGCCCGCTGCCAGCACAATAAGCGCGGTAAGAAATAGCGGGAATGATGGGATTGATGCCGCCGGAACAAACATGAACGCGCCTGCGGCCATGGTGAGAAGCCCGGTCACCATGGACCGTTTGTAGCCGATCCACTCCACGATTTTGCCGGAAGGCATGGAGAACAGGAAATAAGATGAAAAGAAGGCAAACTGCACCAGCATGACCTCTGTGTAACTAAGGTCGAAGATATTCTTTAAATGGGGAATCAGAATGTCATTCAGGCAAGTGAGGAATCCCCAGGCGAAAAACAAAGTTGAGACCATTGCCATCGCGCGGCGATCAGTTTTCTCCGGAGCGCTCTGCAGCGCAGCGTTGGCTCGCTCGGGTTGGTTGAGAATAGGGATTGGCAGAACCTACAGGAAAATCAATGGGCGACTGATAAGCATAACAGCGCCGGGTTTCTGACCCACACGCCCTGTTGAGCTCCCACACTCCTGATCTGTAGTTTAGCTGTAAGCGCAAACTCTGCGGCTCCAGCGGGTTATAATTCGCTTACGATGGCAGTCGCGGCTTCATTACAAGCGGGCGAAGCAACACTCCTGATCGACGTGGGAGGAGAGCACCGCAAACTTCCGATCACCAAGTCGCCGTTTTCCCTGGGCCGCGCCGAGGAATGCGACGCCACAATCGCCGACCTGAAAGTTTCCCGGCAGCACGCCAAAGTGGTGATTGAAGGTGATGACTACTACATTGTTGATTGTGAAAGCCGTCATGGGACCTTCGTCAACGGCTCACGATGCGAACGCGCCAAGCTGAAAAACAATGATGAAATTACATTCGGCGTGGTCGGCATAAAAATAACTTTTCGGCGTGGTAATGCTGTCTCGTACACCACGGATAATTCCACCAATCTCTTGCTGTCACGGCTGGTTTCAAAATCTGATACCTCTGACCTGGAGAAACTGCGCCTGTTTCTTGAAGCCGCCCGCAGCCTTACCGGCGGTGGCGTGGTGGTGAATGAAGTGCTGGGCAACATGCTGGATTACGCCTTGAGGATCACCAAGGCCGAACGCGGGTTTGTGTACTTGAAGGACGCGGGAAAGGGCGGCAGGCCCGTCCTGGCATGTGGACGGGACAATAAAGGTGTGAGCCTGACGAATGACTCCAAGGTTTCCCATTCTGTGGTACAGGAAGCTTTATCCTCAGCCGCCGAGTTCATTACCGGCGACGCTTTGAAGCAGCAGGCCCTGGCAGAGCGCCAGAGCATTGTGATGAATGAGCTCAGGACAGTCATCGCCATCCCACTAAGGAAGCGGCAGCACGGGAATTCGCCCACCGAGGCCGATGGCGTGCTCTACCTGGATAGCCGCCTCGTCTCGCTGAACCTTTCTGGAGTAAGCCATGAAGTGCTGCGCGCGCTGGCGAGTGAGTGTGCGGCGGTGCTGGAGAGCGCCAAATTGGTGGCGGCGGAACAGGCGGCGCTGCAATACCGCAAAGAGATGGACATTGCCGCATCCATCCAGCGGAGCCTCACCTCGGCCTCAAAGGTAGAGACCGATTTCGTCCGGGTGAATGCATGCAGCATTCCGTGCCGTGAAGTAGGCGGCGACTTTTTTGATGTCCACGTTTCGCCCGACGCAGTAACCGTGATTGTGGCTGACGTTTCCGGCAAAGGAGTCTCGGCGGCCCTGCTGGCATCAGTGATTCACGGAATGTTTTACGCGCAGATGACCAGCGGCGCGCGGCTGGTGGATGCGATTGCTTCAGTAAATACATTTCTCTGTTCCCGCGTGGCGGGGCAGAAGTACGCTACCTTGCTGGCGGCGCAGCTCAATCGTGATGGAAAGCTAGCGCTGGTGAACTGCGGGCACGTTCCAGCCATTGTTGCGGAGGATGGAAAAGTCATCCATGTGGAAGACGGTGACATGCCGGTTGGACTCATTGCTGAAGTTGACTTTCACGTAATCGAGCGCCAGCTGCCTCCGGGATCGCGGGTTTGTATACTGACCGACGGGATTAGCGAGACGGAAAACGCGGAAGGAGCGGAGTTCGGCACCCATCTTATAGGAGACTTTTTGGGCAGCGAAGAACCGATCCGCGAAATTCTGGGTGCCGTGGAGTCTTTTTGCGCCAACGCAGAAGCCCAGGACGACCGCACCCTGCTGGTGCTGGAAAGAATTAAATAGCCGGACGCGCAGCAGCGAGTCAATCCTGAAAGCTGAAGGCGGCTTTTACTTTTCCTACTTCAATTACATCGCCGGCGCTCAGCTCGCGTTGCGTGATGACTTCTTCTCCATTGATCTTCAGCTTTGCCCTGCTCTCTGACGGGGAAATGAAATATTTATTGTCACGCTTGCTGATCAGAGCGGCTGTGGTGGGTGCGAAAAAACCTTTCAGCTTAATGGATGCCATGCTGGACTTGCCGATCATCGTCATCTTGCCTGTAAGAACGTATTTCTCCTGATCGGTTTTGCCTTCCAAAATGTTAAGCAGGCCGATACGGTCTTTGCCATTGGCAAACGGATCTGACATCCACGCGGGCCGCGAAATTCCCAGAGGCCCTGAGATTGCCGAGGGAGCGTTTTTGTCAACAAGTTTTTCACGGGCCTGCTTTGTATCCAGCATCATGGTGGCGTCAAGTTTTGGGGCGGACGGTCCGGCCTTGACCGCCGCGACGGCAAAATTCGGCACGGAGCTTTCATGCTTGAACTCCACCAGATGCTTTCCGATCTTTACCTGGTCGCCGTTTTTCAGCGTGGCCTTGCCCACGCGCTCATTGTTGACGTAAGTTCCGTTGAGCGATCCAAGGTCTTCCACAATGTAGTGGTCTTTTTCCCACGTGATCCTGGCATGATGGCCGGAAACGGCAAGATTATCTATCTGCACGCTGTTGTCCGGCAGGCGGCCAATGGTTGTTGCCGCCTGTGACAGAAAGACCTCTTTTAATACCTGGCCATTCTGTTCAAATTTCAAATAGAGTTTTGCCACTGCGCGCCTCCGAAAAACAGCTTACCCAGAATTTTTTGATACCAGGGCCGGTCGATGATCCGCACCAGCAAGCAGGTAATGTTGTCATCGCCACCGCAGTCCCTGGCCTTCTTTACCAATTCACCGCAAGCCTGCTGCAAGTCCCGCCGGCGTTGCACGATCTTCAGAATGTCTTCCTGGGGCACATAACGCGTGAGTCCGTCTGAGGCCATTATCAGAATGTCGCCGGGGAGCGTAACCAGGTCTTCAATATCGGCCTCAACCACTTCTTCCGCGCCCAGCGCGCGCAGGATGATGTTCTGCATTTCTGATTGCTCTGCCTGTTCCAGAGTAATGTAACCCCGACGCACCTGCTCCATGACTAGCGAATGGTCTTCAGTGAGCTGCTGGATGCCGCCTTGACGAACCAGATAAATCCTACTGTCGCCCACATTCGCGATGGCCAGCGAGTTGCCGCGAACCAGGGCCGCAACAATTGTTGAACCCATGCCGTTGCGCCCGTTCTGTTGCTGTCCAGCCTGGAAAATTGTCTTGTTCGCCAGTTGAATTGCATTGGCCAGGCTCTGCACCCCGGAGGAGCCATTTTGTCCATTCAGCGATTGCTTGGTTGCGTCTGAATGCTGGCTTCGGAAATAATCCAGAAGAATATCCACTCCCATTTTGCTGGCGACTTCACCTGCGGCCTGCCCGCCCATGCCGTCACAAACCACAAAGATGCCATGGCGCGAATCGAAGCCAAAATTATCTTCGTTGTTCGTGCGCACGCACCCGACGTCGGTTTTGCCGGCAACTTCCACCGCAAG
>DASXJO010000057.1:0-5837 GCA_036497385.1 Candidatus Angelobacter sp.
GTCTCTGTTTCCTGAATCCGTTTAATGACAACGCGGTCATGTAGCGGGGTCAACTTCTGTGCCATGCGAAATGCTCCTTTCAAAATGTGTTGCTCAATGATTTGGGATTAGTAAGGCTGTTTGGATCGAGTAGGAACTTGCTAGCACTCATTCCTATCGAGTGCTAATTATGAGGGAAACGCCGTAGGATGTCAATGACAAAGTTGAGTGACTTACGCTCATGTAGAGCAAATTTGAAGCAGGGGATCTGTAGAGACGTAGCTTGCTACGTCTCTACAGATGAGGTAGGATACCGTTGTAAGATGAAGAAAAAGCTATGTTTAGGCCCGTGCCGGATCACCCTTTTCTATGTTTACATCCAGATCGGTGAACGCTTTTTGGGCTTTCTTGGGATCGAATTTTCCATCCCGGGCCAGCCGTGAAAGCGCCGAGGTCGCAATCGATTCGGCATTGATCTCAAAGTGCCTGCGCAGGTGCTGGCGATTGTCGCTCCGGCCAAAGCCGTCAGTTCCCAGCGCTATCAGGCGCGTGCCCAGCCAGGGCGCAAGCTGGTCGGGAATGGCCTTCATATAATCGGAGGCGGCAACGATGGGGCCTTCAGCCTTTTCTTTTTCCAGCACGGAAAGAATGTACGGCTGCTTCGCCTTCTCCGCCGGATGGAGCCGGTTCCAGCGCTCCACCGCCAATGCTTCACGACGCAGTTCGTTATAGCTGGTCACGCTCCACACATCGGCCTGCACCCCATATTTTTCCGAGAGAATCTGCTGGGCTTTCAGGGCTTCATTCAAAATTGGTCCGCTCCCGAAGAGATGCACGTCGGCCTTTTTGCCTTCGGCGGTCTTGTACTTGTAAATCCCTTTGATAATGCCCTCTTCCACGCCCTTGGGCATCTCCGGCATTGGATAATCTTCGTTGTAAATCATGATGTAGTAAAAACGGTCTTCGCCTTCCTGGTACATGCGGCGAATTCCGTCCTGCACAATGACCGCGGTTTCATAAACGAATGCCGGATCATATGTCGCGCAGGTTGGAACGGTGCTGGCGACGAGAGTGCTGTGTCCATCCTGGTGCTGCAGGCCTTCCCCCAGCAGCGTGGTGCGGCCGCCAGTTCCGCCCATCAGGAAGCCCTTTCCGCGCGCATCGGCAAACGCCCAGATGAGATCTCCAACGCGTTGAAAGCCGAACATGGAGTAATACGTGAAGAACGGGATCATGGGAATGCGATAGTTGGAATACGCGGTGCCGGCAGCCGTCATTGAGGCCATGGATCCAGCCTCAGTGATTCCTTCTTCCAGTATCTGCCCGTCTTTGGCCTCGCGATAATAAAGCAGCATGTCAACATCGTGCGGTTTATAGAGTTGGCCCTGGCTGGCATAAATGCCAACCTGCCGAATGATCGATTCCATACCGAAGGTGCGCGCTTCGTCAGGAATAATTGGCACCACCAGCTTGCCAACTTTGGGATCTTTCATCAGGTTGCGCAGCATGCTCACGAAGCCCATCGTGGTGGAGACGGCGCGGCCCTTCGAGCCTTCCAGCGATTCCTTGAAAGCCTCCAGACCCGGGGCTTCAAATCCGCGCACACCCTTGCGGGCATCACGCTTGGGTAAGAACCCGCCCAGCTCTTTGCGCCGCTCCAGCAGGTACTGGATCTCCGGGCTGTCCTCCGGCGGGCGATAGAGCGAACCTTCTGTAGCGGCCTTATCGGGAATGGGAATCTCAAAACGCGAGCGGAAGGCCGCAAGCGCCTCATCGGTCATCTTCTTTTCCTGGTGCGTTGCATTGCGTGCCTGCGCCGATCCCAGGCCGTAGCCCTTAATCGTCTTGGCCAGAATCACCGTCGGGCCGCCCTTGTGCTCAACAGCACGCTTATAGGCGTTGTAAACCTTCTGCGGATCGAGCCCGCCGCGCTGCAACCTGAAGATCTCGTCATCAGTCCAGTCAGCAACCAGGGCCGCTGTCTCCGGATATTTTCCGAAGAACTCTTTGCGCACATAAGCGCCGTCTTTGGCTTTAAAGGTTTGATATTCGCCATCAACGCACTCTTCCATGCGCTTGATCAACATGCCGGAGTGGTCGCGGGCCAGCAGCTCGTCCCAGCCGGAACCCCAGAGTACCTTGATCACGTTCCATCCGGTGCCGCGGAAAGCGGCTTCCAGTTCATTCACGATCTTTCCATTGCCGCGCACTGGCCCATCGAGCCGTTGCAGGTTGCAGTTCACCACAAAGATGAGGTTATCCAGCTTCTCGCGCGCAGCCAGCGTCAACTGCGAGCCCAGGACTTCCGGCTCGTCGGTTTCACCATCGCCAATGAACGCCCAGACCTTGCGCGGGGTCGGCTTGATCAGGCCGCGATTCTCAAGATAGCGCATGAAACGTGCCTGGTAGATGGCGTTCAAAGGACCAAGCCCCATGGAGACGGTAGGAAAGCGCCAGAAAGTCGGCATGAGCCAGGGGTGCGGGTATGAGGACAAGCCCGGCTTGTCGCGCAGTTCATGCCGATAATTCTCCACTTGCTCCTGCGTTAGTCGCCCTTCAAGAAATGCACGCGCGTAAACGCCGGGTGAGGCGTGTCCCTGGAAATAGACAAAATCGCCCGGCTCCTCGCCATAATTGGCGTAGAAGAAATGGTTATAGCCAACCTCAAGCAGGGTGGCCAGAGAGGAATACGTGGAAATATGGCCGCCAATGCCGGGATCTTTTTTATTCTGCCGATGCACCATAGCCATCGCATTCCAGCGGATCAGGCTCTTGATGCGGCGCTCCATGGCACGATCACCCGGATAGGGCGCTTCTTCCGAGACTGGAATTGTATTCACATAAGGGGTGTTCAGATGGACCGGAACGTCCACTCCGGACTGGTGGGCGCGCCGCGTAAGGGCTTCCAGCAGGCGTGTGCCCTGGCCAGGGCCTTCCTGGTCAATGACTTCGTCAAAAGCTTCAATCCACTCTAAGATTTCCTCGTGGTCAGGTTCAAGGGCTGCGGCAGGTTTGGCATTCATCCTTATAGTATGACGCGAACCACGCGCAATTTCTAGTGACCGGACGTAAGTCAAAAGGACGAACGATTACCGCGCCGAAGCTGCTGTCGGACGCGATCTCCGCACATTGGACGAATAAACATTATCAAATTGGGCTTCGATGTGGGCGGGATGTTCGAGAGAAGCGGCAGCCTCGTTCAACTGCCTGTCGAATCCTTCGCTTATCGATCGCGACCATTCATCCGACCACAAGTTTCTGCGCCGCAAGTACTGCTCCATAAATGAAATCGGATCCTGCGCCAGGTACTGTGAGGATGATCGCTCACCCTCGCTGTTCGCGTTGCCGCGTGAGGTTAGGCATTCGATCACCGCCGGACCGTGGCCCTCACGCGCTCGCCGGATCGCTTCCTGCGCCACGCGAAAGACTCCAACGACATCACAGCCATCTACAGGAATTCGCGGGTAAAACGTGGCATCGGCTCCGATGTACGGCCCTGATGCAACCTGGTTCGGCAATTGGAGCGGGGAATCAAGGCTGCTCTCGACCAGGCAGAGCAGCGGCAGCTTTTGCTTGGCGGCCACGGCCATTGCCGCAGGATCAAAAATGAGCGTCTCTGGATTTTTCGTACAAAACATCAGCGTTACCGCGCCCTTGCCATTCATCTCCGCAGCCAATGCCAAAATAGTTTCCATGCTGAGAGCTAGGCTTGCGTTGCCATCTTGTTTTGAAGAAGCCGCACCGCCTGTGCCATTGCCTGATTGATGTTCTTTGTTGCGCGCAAGAATCGAATGTAGCGGTGTTCCTTTGATCAAGCTGGCAACAAAGCTGCTGTGCTCCATGGCGATGCAATCTCTGGGAAGAAGATGCGCGCCGGCGCCGACCAGTGTGGCCTCAAAACCGAGAACAGAATTGTTTGCTGTGCGCTCACTTTGGACCCGCTCCGCCAGCATGCGGCACTTCACCATTGTGGCGTAAAGTTCTTTCAGCTTTTCAGCATTCAGAACTGGCAGGACTTCAGGCTCGGTTTTTTTCTTTTTTGCAGCAGTTTTTTTCGCAGACGGCTTGCGAGCAGGCTTGGTCTTTGCCCGTGAGCTTTTGCGTTTTTGCTTTGTGGCGCTGTGGGCGGATTTCTTTTTCTTTTTACGTGGCATGAGTGAGCGAGAACCATTCTACCGCATGGGCACTTCTGTTTTGCTGAGATGTTTCTCTTATGACGCCAACGCAAATTTGCTTCCAATGATTCCTGCCTCTTTTCAACAATTCAGTGAAAAAGAATGTGGAAAACAGCAATGAACGATTGAAGCAATGCAGCAAAGCTGCGTGTTTTGACGCTTTGCACTGGAGAAGGTGCGAGTGTTAAGAGTCCATGATTTTTTTTGGGTAGCTCTTGAGTTGGCGTCTTAAACTGCAATGCTGGTCCAAAATTTTCTTGCATTGATCTTTGGAAGAGAATTAATATCAGTCTCCTCAAAATCTGGTCATGCCTTCAAAGTTCCGCAGAGTTCCGTGGCGCGAGAAACTCACGCGGCAGTGAAGGCCGGATGAATCCCAAATTTCCCGCGGCATCGTTTAGCAAAGACGCATTTTGTCCGGCGAAGGACACAAAATCGAGAAAGCTCAGGCAAGAAGCCGCCGCCATCGCGCATTATGACGAAGCCCCGGTAAAGTTCTAATACACTTTCTCCTCTCAACATACCGTGAAGCATGAAAGTCCGCCTTGTCTGAACGCTCCGTCTCAGGTTTTTGATGCACGTGCGTCTAAACTCGGTTACATTGGCGGCTCAGTGCAGGGAGGAACAATGAAAATCAAGAAGAGCGTGTTTAGGGTAGTCATTGCTGTTGTACTTGTCTTGTTTGGTGTTCGGGCCGGGACGCAGGCACCCGAAAGCCGGGACTATCAGGTAATCGCGGACAAATTTTTTGTGCTGCTGGAGCAGGGCAAGTCCAACGAAGCCATTGATTACATGTTCAACACGAATGTGGCGCTCAAGAATATGCCGGGCAAATCTGAGACACTCAAAGCCCAGTTTGCTGATCTTGAAAGACAGCTCGGCTCGTATCACTCGCACACTAAGCTGGCAGAGAGCAAAGTCGCCGGTATGTTTGTTTACCAGCACTACTTCGTCGCCTACGAGATTCAGCCAATTTCTGTCAGGCTGAAGTTTTACAAGCCCCGCGACACATGGAGAGTCTTCGGAGTCCAGTTCGATACTGATCTGCCGGAGCTACTACAAAAGGAAACGGATCAGAACCTGGACCGCCAGCTCAAGTAGCTGGTTCTGGCGTGCTCGTTCATCCGGTTCTCCATAGCGGGAACCCCCGCCGTTACAATTGAGGCGATGAAGATCCGCATCGATAAGCTTCTGGTGGAGCGCGGCTTGGTTCCTTCGCGCGAACGCGCGCAAGCCATGGTCCTTTCCGGTCGCGTGCTGGTCAATGAGCAAAAGGTTGATAAAGCCGGCGCCAGCGTCGATCCAGCAGCCGTTATTCGCCTGCTAGGCGACGATCTTAGATATGTTGGCCGTGGCGGTCTCAAGCTTGAAGCAGCGCTGCGCGATTGGAAAATCGATGTCACGGGTCGAACCTGTATGGATGTCGGCGCGTCCACGGGCGGGTTTACCGATTGCATGCTACAACACGGCGCTGCTGAAGTGGTTGCGGTCGATACAGGCTACGGCCAGATTCACGCGCGGTTGCGCTCTGATCCTCGAGTTAAGCTGCTGGAGAAGACCAACGCTCGTTATCTCACACAACAAGAAATAGCGCAGGTCGGCGCAGGCGCCGCGATCAGCTTCATTGCCATCGACGTTTCCTTCATCTCTGTTACACTCGTTCTCCCTGCGGTGCTGGCGGCG
>DASXJO010000058.1:0-11803 GCA_036497385.1 Candidatus Angelobacter sp.
TTTCATAAAGGGACTGTTCGGTGGTGGAGGTGGTGGCAGCAAAAGTCAATAATGGAAACACAAAAAGAACCCGCCAAATGGTGGCCCACCCTTTCGTGCGGTGTTGGCGAAGGTGCGGCATCAACCCCGAACCTTCTCCAGCAGGCGTCCAAAACACAGCACATATCCGTTGTTGTCGATAACCTCAAAGGCTCGGAGTCCGTCGCGGGTATGGCCAACTCCCGATGCATAGGAACCTGCCGGGCGGTGAACTCCGCGTACAGTGCGTCGGGATATTCCGTGTTTATATAGGCGTCCCAGCGGGCCTGAACTGCAGCCAGCGTCTAGGCTGTGCCAGCGCCGTGGGCCGCCAGTGATATACCATGAACACGATGACAAAGACATTGCTGGTCGCTGCGGCGTTGTGGTTCGTGATGGCTAACTGCTTGCCACAAGAGGCGCGAGGGCAGGGAACTCAGCCCCCATCGCCGAACGATCAACAATCCGCGCAGGCACAGGATCAGCAAGCTCATCCGCAACCCACCGCAGCGCCTTCACCGGACGCAAAAAAGGGAACCGCTTCCAACGCCATCGCGGGTCAGAGCAGCACCGTGGGAGACCCTGCGACTTCCGTCCCACTTAATGTAAAAGGCAAGCTGTGGTACTTTGCGGTGGAGTCATTTCGTCCCGGCATTTATCCGGTGGCGGCGTTTTATGACGGACTCACGATGGCGAGTCCGCCGAAAGCTTATCCGCCGGAATGGCGGCAAGGGTTCCCCGCATTTGCCCGCAACTATGGCGACTTCATGGCGAGCTGGGCTTCTGTGCAGGGCGGCAAGTTTGTGGCTGCATCCGTGCTGCACGAGGATCCGCGCTATTTTATGTCGACCAATAAGAATTTTTTCGCGCGGGTCGGACATGCGGTTCGCTATGCTGTGATTGATCGCAGTGACTCCGGCCGTCCACGGTTGGCTGTGGCGAATATGGCTGGTGCGCTGGCCGGAGGCTTTGTCGGCAACGCCTATTTGCCCGATCCTTATGCCAATAGTTCCCGCGCATTCCGCCGTAGCGCCCTTGCGCTGACGGGCTTTGTCACCAGCAATCTGGCGGATGAGTTTCATCCGGAGATTCACAAACTGGCCAGGAAATTCCACCTGCCCTATTAAAGATGGGCATCTCGGGTTTCACGTGCCGATAAATGCTCTCTGATCTTCCCGAATGCTCCTGGTTCCTGTAAGCTACTTCATTCCTGAATGCCGGTCTCTCTTGCCAACTCCGGAGTGGTTTACGATGCGCTGAAAAAATGCGGCATCGGACTTGTCTCTGCTTTGCCTGAGACGTGGCTGGTGCACCTGATTCGCATGGCGGAAGATGATCCCAAGATGATCCTGGTGCGGCTTGCCAAGGAAGAAGAAGGCGTAGGCATTTCCGCGGGCGCGCATTTTGCCGGCGTGAAGTCCGCCATGCTCATGCAGAATCACGGCTTTCTCGCCAGCATCAACGGCATTGTTTCTTTCGCGCAGCTCTACCGCATTCCGTTGCTGATGGTCATCAGCTATCGAGGCCACTTTGGCGAACGCGATCCCTGGCAGACGCAGGGCGGAGGCGTGACGGAGCCGCTGCTGCGGGCTCTCGGGATTCCGTATTCGTTTTTAGATGATCCCGCAAAAGTGGAGAAGCGCATTGCTGAAGCGCAAACCTGGGCGTATGCGAGTTTGCATCCCGCGGCGCTGCTGCTCACGCGCGAACTCATGTGGGAGGAGCCCGCATGATGCAGCGCCTTGAATGCCTGCGCGCGATCTATGACCGACTGGAAAACTGTCTGGTTGTGACCATCATGGGCGCGGTCGCGTGCGAATTGCAGTCGGTGGGCCACAAGCCGAACTTTTTCTACTTGCAGCACGCCATGGGGCTCGGATCATCCACTGGCTTGGGCCTTGCGCTGTGTCTGCCGCAGCAAAAAGTTGTGGTGTTCGATGGTGACGGCTCCATCCTGATGAACCTTGGCGGATATACGACGCTCGCGCGTTATCGACCCAGCAATCTGGTGCATGTTGTTTTTGATAATGAAAGCCTGCTCTCGGTCGGCGGCTTTCCCACCGCAACTTCCACCGGCAGCGATCTTGAAGCTGTAGCGCGTGCTTCCGGCATTGCGCGCACAAAGACGGTTCACACGATCGAAGACTTCAAGCATGTCTTCGACGACGCACTAAGCGCCAACGATCTTACTTCCATCGTCGCGAAAGTTGAGGCCGTGGGGCCAAAAGGCTACGTGACGGAATTGGCGTTGCTGGAAAACAGGTTTCAATTCAAGCGGCATATAGAAAAGTTAGCTGCAAATGCGCACCGCGGAGACGCGGAGTCGCGGAGAGAAAGCTAACGGGCTTGTGGCGGCAGTAAGAACATTTCTTCTGTGCACATTCAGATATCCGCTGAACAGTTTTGCATTGGTTTAGTTCTCCGCGTCTCCGCGGCTCCGCGGTGAAAGGAAAGTTGTAATGGCAAATATCCTGGCTGAACTTATCACTCAACTGAACTCCGGCGCTTTGCGCGTGGTGGATCTCACGCAGCCGCTCAGTCCGCAGACGCCGCTGCTTCCGCTGCCGTCACAATGGCCCAACACGCCTGCATTCAAAATCTGGGAGCTTTCGCACTATGATGATCGCGGTCCGGCCTGGTATTGGAACGGCTTTGAAACGGGCGAGCATACGGGAACGCACTTTGATGCGCCCATCCACTGGGTGAGCGGCAAGGACCTGCCGGAAAACAGTGTGGATAAGATCAATCCTAAAAAGTTTGTCGGCCCCGCTTGCGTGATTGACGTGACTGCCGACGTGGCGAGCAATTCTGATTTTCTGCTCACGGTGGAACGGGTGCAGCAGTGGGAAAGAAAATACGGGCGCATCCCCGCCGGCGCGTGGATGCTGCTGCGCACTGGCTGGTCCGCCCGCACTGATCCCAAGCAATACATCAACCTGCAGGATGATGGGCCGCATACTCCGGGATTCGTGAAAGAGTGTTCAGACTTTCTGGCCAAGGAGCGAGACGTTTTGGGTGTTGGCGTTGAAACCGTCGGGACTGATGCCGGCCGCGCCGCCACTTTTGATCCGCCATTTCCTAATCATTATGTGATGCATGGCAGCGGCAAATTCGGGCTCGCGGGATTGTGCAACCTTGACCAGTTGCCGCCGACCGGAGCCGTTGTCATTGCTGCGCCGCTCAAGATCGTGAATGGATCAGGCAGTCCGCTAAGGGCGATTGCGATTACGCCATCTGTCTAACGTCCCGACCCTGAGCTGGTCGAAGGGGAGGGAACCCTATAGGGAGCAGAATCTGTAGGATTATAGGAGATAGCTCAATTCACTTGGTGAAATGGAAAGCTGTAGCCACCAGTCTCACCTGTTTTGCGTCGCGTCCTAGCTATAGGGATCTCTCGCACGCTCGAGACTCCGGAAAAAACTATAGCGTCGCCCTCTTCACCACCGCTGCCAGTGCGCGATTCCGTTCGAATTCGCCCTGGATGGAATTTGCGGCTTTGATATAGCTTTCACGCAGTGTGCCGTCCAGCGTATACGAATGGGCCACGGTGGAGAGAACACGCCCTTTCTCATAGTCAGATGTGATCCGCGTGACACCATTCAGCACCTTGCCGACTGAGTCGTTACTGAGTTTGTTGTGGTCCATCAGCGCGATCAGGCAGCGCGAGCGCTCGTAATCGCTCGACATGGAGTCTGTAACGCCGAGGTACGTATTCATCTGGCTCTCATCCAACTTGTTGGCTTTGAGCAGCGTGGTGAGCACGCGCGATTTCTCATAGTCGCTGCCAGCCTTTGACATGTTCTGTATGGCTTTGGTCATGGACGCGCTGCTCAAGTTATTGTTCTGCATCAATTCCAGCAGGCTGCGTGAGCGCTCATAGTCAGACTTCATGGAATCGACGACTTTCAAGTAGTTCGACATTTGCGCTTCATCGAATTTGCCCTGCTTCGCCAGTCCCAGCAACAAGCGCGACTTTTCATAGTCAGAGCCGATGCCGGAAGTTGCGTCCATCATTCGGTTGGTCTGGTCCGCGGTCAATTTGTATTTCTGCATGGGAGCCAGAAGATCGCGGGATTTTTCATAGTCGGAATGGATTGACGATACTAGCTTGAGATAAAAATCCAGTTGCGATTGATCAAAGGCCTTCTGGTCCAGCAGCGACAACAGAATACGCGATTTTTCATAGTCACTCTTGATGCTGCCGGCTGAGTTCAGCGCCATGCTCACGTTTTCCTTGGAGATGTTGGGCCGCCGCAGCAACTCAATCAACACTCGCGAGTGCTCGTAATCGCTCTTGAGCTTGTTCGCTGCCGTGAGAAATGCCGTACGTGAAGCTTCGTCAGGCAGGTCATATTGCTTGCTCACGGTCATGAGCACGCGGGCCATCTCGTAGTCAGAATTGATCTGCTCACCTGCCTGCTTGATCACGCGCTGTATTACCGGTGCAGGCAGCTTGGGTTGCTCCAGAAGCTTGCGGAAGTAAACGCCGCGAACGTAATCGGATTGCAAATTGCTGATTTCATCCAGCACCGCGTTTGGCCCGCCTTTGGCCAGCAATGCGGGGACGCGTGCATCGGCGGAAAAACCGGTGCTGCGTTCCAGTGCCAGTAGAAATTGTGCGAACCAGGTTTTGGCTTCGCCTTCAAACGGCTCTTGCTTGCCATTGACTTTGTAAACATATTGCAGGCCGCTGGCGGATGGCGTGACCTTTACCTGTTTCAGCGTGTCGTCCTGGCGCAGATTTACTTCAAACTGTCCGCCGGAAGAGATGCTCTGAATTTCCGTGGCTTCGGCGTTAAATTTAATTTCTCCTTCCGCGTGGAGATCGAGATTGCAGTTACCGCTGGACCAGTTGGCTGTCCAATGCTTATTGCCATCATTCGACTCCATGTTCATGTTGTGGAGTTTGGCGCGTGTTCCGCAAACGCTGATATCGCTGCCGGGAACAGCGGGCACCGCGGGCACAGCGGGTACCGCCGGAACACCCGGCACAGCGGGTACCGCCGGAGTAGCCGGAACTGCCGGCACACTTCCGCTCTGGAACGTCGTAGGCACGGCAGGCGGTTCGGGAGCTTCTGGCGCTTCGGCTGGCTCCGGAGTTTCAGGTGGCTCAGGAGCTTCAGGAGCCTCGGCCATTTCTGCCGGCTCTGCGGGTTCGGAATCATTGTCAGCAGAAGGCGTTCGAGCTTCAGGCGCCTGTGATGCGTCACGCGTTCCGGATGTGGCGAAATCTTGCGCTCGTGGCGCGGCGGCTGGAGTGGATGCCGGACTCGGTTTAGCTTTATCGCTTTTTGCGGCAGGCGTGCTGTTTTGCGGTGCGGGCCGCATCGCGGAAAGAGGCAGCACGACGCAAAGTGTCAACAAAGCCACAGCAAGCGCGCTTCTGCGGGAAACGGATCCGCGCGGCAGAGCAGGATTCAATACGGCCAGTACGCGGCCTTCCAATTGGGATTTGCGTGCCATGGCCAGCGCCGCCGCCAATTCAGGCTCACGCAATCCGGAAACAATGTCCAGCAATTCATGTGCGTAGTCTGAGGCCTTGGTTCCCGTTGCAAGCACATGATCGTCACAAGCGCGCTCGCGTTCCGCGCGCATAGCCCGAACCATGAGCCACACCAGCGGATGAAACCAATACACTGAGGCTGCCAAGTTAGCCAGCGCCTGCGTAAACGCGTCCAGCCGTTTGATGTGTGCCAGTTCGTGGTTGAGAATCGCGGAGCGACGCATGGGCGACCACTCCGGGTAATCGGGCGAGAGAACGATGCGCGGGAACATGATGCCCGTAGTGATTGGCACTTCAATTTCGTCGCTGACCAGTAGTGCAACGTGGCGATCAATTCCCAACTCAGCAGAAATGGCGCGCACCTGCGCGTTCCAGCCTGAATCAGTCAGCACGTCCGCCCGGCGGACCAGAGCTGCCAACCGCATGGCATTCAAGCGCCAGCGGACCAGAAAGAACAAGGCGCCGGCTATCCAGAGGCCAAGCAGAAGTTTGGGAATGAATATGGAGATTGCCTGTGCCGAAGACTCGGTCGGGACAACTTGCAGTGCAGTCTGCGCGGTTTCGGTAGCAATCGGTGAAGTTGTGTACACCGTATTACTGGTCACTGATGCCGCAGGTTGAGGATTCTCTTGCGCACGGTGGTCTTCACGTCTAGCTTGCGAATGAGCGAACTTGGTCGCAGAAACAGCTGAGCCATTCACGGGCGCTGCCGGCGCTTTGCGGCTTACCGTCGAGCGTGCCGCGATCACAGGCTGCGTTGGTGTTTGGCTCGTTGCAGGATGGCTCCTGGGATATTCAGGCAGTCCTTGTATGTGCCACGTAGGCAACACCATCACTGAGATCGGAAGCAGCAGCAGGGCGGCCAAAGCAAACGTTCGCACCATGTGCTGCGTAGCGGCAGAGCGCTTTTTCAGGATCAGTGTTGCGCCCCATGCAATCGCCAGCAGGAGCGTTGACTTCACTAATGTATCCAGGATGATTGCGGGTGATGAAAGAGCGTGCATCTTATCGTCCCTCCTGCTGCGCCTTTTTGATCAGTTGAGAAAGATATTGCTTGTCCTTGACGGAGAGCGTGCTGTCAGACATTTCCAGCAGCGCGGCAACGGCCTGTTCTGGAGAGCCGCCAAAAAATGTTTTCACCATGTGCTTCAAGGCATTGGCCCGTACCTGGCGCGTGTCGTCGGCCGGCAGGTAAACGTACTTCAAGCCTTCCTGCTCATGCCGCAGGTACCCTTTATCTTCTAATAGGCCCAGCATGCCGCGCACGGCGGAATAGCTGGGCGGGTCTGTAAGATCGGCCAGGACCTCAGTTACTGAAGCGCGGCCGCGCCGGTAGATAACGTCCATAATCTGGCGTTCGCGCCGCCCTAATTGAAGATGCTTTTCGTTGCTCATGGCTCTCCTGATTCCAAATACCCTTCTTGATGTGCTAGTGCACTAGCACATGCTAATACATTAGCAGCAATTGTCAAGGGGCAAAGCCAACAATTTTTTAGACGAAATTAGAAGCGTCTGGTCATGGGACCAAATGACCCTTATTTGTGATGAGTAGCGCCGGGCCCTTGAAGAGACGAACTGCTGCTCCAGTTAAAATGAGTCCGTCTTGCCAAGTCCTTCTGATTTCGACCGTCTTTGCGTCGTGCTTGTGTCCACGCGCAATCCGCTCAATATTGGCGCAGCGGCACGGGCCATGAGCAACCTCGGCTTTCTGCGCCTGCGCGTAGTGAATCCCTATGAAGCGTCTTTTCGAGAAGCCCGCTCCGCTGTGGGCGCAGCGCCGTTGCTGGCCAAAGCGGAACAATACTCGAGTTTGGCGGAAGCAGTGGCTGATTGTTCGCTGGTGGTTGGCACAACAGCCGTTAGTAATAGGGAATTGAATCATCCATTGCGGCTGCTGAAGGATGCCGCGCCGGTGATTCGCAAGCGGCTGCGAGTAGGAGCCGGCGTTGCGCTTTTGTTTGGATCGGAAAAGCGTGGGCTGTCGAATCACGACTTCAGCCATTGCCACTGGCTCATCCATATTCCCACGTGTGAAGAGCATACGTCGATGAACCTTGGGCAGGCCGTCGCAGTGTGCCTTTATGAGTTGGCTCGCGGTGCGGTCAAACCCAGCAACCGCACCAGCAGCAAAGCAATATCCAAGAGAGACAAGTCCGCCACATCTGCCGAACTGGAACGCATCACAACCATCCTGATCGATGCGCTACGAGCCAGTGGCTATCTGGGCGAGCGCTCCCTTGCCGCCAAAGAAGAAAAGATCCGCAGGATGGTCCGCCGCCTGGAACTCTCCTCCGCTGATGCCGACGTCTGGCTGGGCATGCTCCGCCAAATGCTCTGGAAGATGAAGCGGGGCTAAGTGCGTCCCCTATTAGTCCGAAGTTTGATGGGTAGTTAAAGGTGTCAAATCTTGTTTGCCCAAGTTTTTCTGATGGTGGCTTGACACAGCAGTATATTTCGATAATCATAGAAATATGGAAATTGAGCTAAAGGCGGCCAGTGAACAGAAAGTATCACGCTATGCGGACATGTTTTCCGCCATGGGTGCCGAGCCACGCCTCCGAATTCTCAGGCTGTTGCTGGCCGCGCATCCCGGAGGAATGGTGGTGAATGAGATTGGCGAGGAACTGGAAATCGCGAACTCAACGCTTTCCCATCATCTGGACAAGCTGAAGAATGAAGATCTGGTGGAAGTGCGGCGGGAAGGGACTTTTCTGCGCTATTCGGCAAATACTAAAGCCCTGGCGGAACTGCTGGGCTTTTTGTATGCCGAGTGCTGCACCCGCAACAAGGCAGTAGAGCCGCAGCGCATTACGTGCTGTAAATAATTTGTCTTTATAGATAGAGGAGAAGCAAAAATGAGCGCACAGGATATCAAGGAAGTCGTAAAAGAGCGGTATGGCGCGGCGGCCCGTCGCGTGACCACAGGTGAGGGAAGTTCCTGCTGCGGTGCTTCGGCACAGTGCGGAACTGATATTGATCCCATCACGCGCGATCTTTATGACGCTTCGCAAACCGGCATTTTGCCGGAAGAGGCAGTAAAGGCTTCGCTGGGTTGCGGCAATCCAACAGCCCTGGCTGAACTCAAGCCGGGTGAGACGGTGCTGGATCTGGGCTCAGGTGGCGGAATTGACGTCCTGCTCTCCGCGCGGCGCGTAGGACCCACGGGCAAAGCTTATGGCCTGGATATGACCGATGACATGCTGGCCCTGGCGCGAGAAAACCAGAAGAAATCCGGCGTTACCAACGTCGAGTTTCTTCGCGGCGAGATTGAAAATATCCCGCTGCCGGCTGACTCGGTTGACGTGATTATCTCCAATTGCGTCATCAATCTTTCTGCCGATAAAGATCGCGTGTTGAGCGAAGCGTTCCGTGTGCTAAAGCCGGGCGGTCGCCTGGCGGTCTCCGATGTTGTGGTGCGCGGCGAAGTGCCGGAAGAGATACAGAAGAGCTTGGAGCTGTGGGTCGGCTGCATTGCCGGAGCATTGCGCGACGAAGATTACGTGAGCAAGTTGAAAGCTGCGGGCTTTGAGTGCGTCAGCATTGAGCCTACGCGTGTTTACCAGATTGAAGACGCGCGAACCTTCCTTACGGGCCAGGGCATGGATGTGGATGCAATCGCGCCGCTGGTCGATGGCAAGTTTATGAGCGCCTTTATTCGCGCCAGCAAACCGGCGTTCGGGACCGTCCTGAAGCAAAGCCTGGGATTAAACATCTTGAAATGCTGCTAACCGGCAGACCAATTCCTGCCGAATAGCTCCCCCCTGTGACAAAACTGGTGGGCACATGTCGCAACAACTTGTGCCAACTTGTCACAGGGCGCTCCTTTCCCCAGAGCTGCCCCTTTATTTTCATCAATTTACGCCGGTCCGCGTTTGGCCGTGGTCTTGCAAGATGAATAGGCAGACGATAGCTGACTTAAGAGCGACGCGCAGGGTAATTGGGGTCGGATAGGTGAGAAGGGCGCTGGCGCTGGTTAGCAATGAGCTTTGCGGAGGAGAAGTATGGTGGGTGAGATAAAAGGACATCGGCTGTGGCGTTTTCCGGGGAAGGTGCCTCCAAGCCTTTTCTTACGCCCGGATGTCCTTTTATCTCTTTTTTCCGAATTCCTTTACGGCCCGGTTCCAAAAGCAATCACCTGGGCCTGCCGCCTCTAAATTAATTATTCTTCCAAATTTAAAATTCCTTAGCCTGATTTGACCAGGTCTTCCGGAGCGGATGCGCTTCCGTATTGAATACCACTTTGTTCAAGTCCATGGTTCCTCGCGGCGCAAACAGCAGATAAAGATACTTGAGCGTCTCCGCCAGAAAATAACTTTCCATGCTGTCTCGCTTGGCTTTGGTTTCCACATTGCTCAGCGCGGCATATCCGGCGTCCGCCTTGCAGTAACGGACCAGGCTCAGCAGAAAAGTGGATCCCATCTCCTGATAGCGATCCTCTTTCGTATAAAAAGCCAGATAGTAGGCGGACTCGATAATCTCCGGACGAAGTTGATATCCCGGAGCTACGATTTTCATAGTGGTGTAGTCCAGCGTTTCCGGCTCAATCCCAAATGTGGTCCACATCTTGTAGGACGAATCCTGCAACTTGCGCGCGCGATCCAGATCGCCAGAACGGGCCAGCACTGCGGGAAAGAATGCATCCAGCGCGCCATATTGCGTGGAAATGCGTTTGCCGGTGTTCATGTCCGCCTGTCCATACCAAAGGCCATTGCGGGTGTTATCCGCCAGATATTTGTTTACGGCCTTCACGCTGGCTTCCCACATCTTCTTACAGTCTTTATCGTCAAACAGCAGCCATGATTTCAGCAGGTACTCGTAATAAGAATCAATGCCTCCGCTGATGTGGCTTGTAGTGTCAATCCACTGACCGGTTTCAGCGTTGATGGTGGAACCCACCAGCCCAATTTTTGATCGCCTGCTGTACAACGCGACCACCGCGCGTTTGGCTTTGTCGTAATAAATCGGCTTGCCAGTAAGTTTGCTCAATGTGCCGAACTCCAGCAGCAGCGTGCCGACTTCCGCGGGATTGCTCTCCGCGCCGCGCGTTTTGCCGGTCTTAAGATTTACGAACATGTAAGGCATGCCCGTAGGCGAGTTGAAAACCGGTAATAGCCGGTTCCCCAGACTGTCGGCCAGATCGAGCAGTCGATGGTCGCCGGTCATCTGGTAGCTGCTCAGCAATCCTCCAAGCAGCCGGATGGTGATTTCAAAATTCTTGACTTCAATGTCCTGATCAAAAGAAAGATTGGTCGCGATGAATTCCCGCGTTTTGTCGGCTTCATCGGTCAGGCCCATGACGATCATAGTGTCCAGGGCATCCACCGGAGTCATGAGCAATGACTTGCTGTGCCAGTCATGATAGCCCTTGCTGAGCGGCGTCAGTTCATCGTGTCCCCATGCATACTGCTTGTAAGCGTTCCATGCGTATAGAAACTCAGAGCGAACTTGCAGTGCCATGGGGCCGGGCGCGGGAGCCGCGGATTTTTGCGCGACGGCGACAGTTGGCGGCAACACAATACCAATCAAGGTGAAGATGAATATCCATCTACGCATGATGCGAAGGTCTCCCTGCCGGTCGAGTGGAATTCGCTTCCATAATAACGCAGAGCGGCAGGCTAGCCGTGAGCAGAAGGTCCGGAAGGCAGTAAAGTCCCCGGCCATGGACCGGGGACTGAGCGTTTCAGTTATTTATTAATGTCCTGCTTCGCTTCCAGGCGCTTTAGCAGGCCATCCAGTGTGGGCTTGGCCTGATCAGGCGCGACAGCCAGCGCAAGTTTCATTTCCTTGGTTGCGCCGTCATAATCCCCTTTGGCCACAGCCAGCCGCGCTGCTTCTGTGCGGACGAGCCAGTGGTTAGGATCTTTCTTGATGTTGGTGCGGAAGACAGCAAATGCCTCATCCTGCTTGCCGGCCAGCTGCAGTTGGCGGCCGTAAGTGTGCAGTTGCGTGATGCTGGCCATCCCCAGCGCCTTGTTGCGTGCGCCGGTCGCGTCTTCTTTGCGGTTCATCGCGTCGAGAATGCGCGACTTGTTCATCAGATTGTCGTAGCGCTCTTCCACGCCAATCGAGCGATCTTCATACTTGAGGGCTTCTTCCAGGTTGTATTTGTTGGTCACGAAGTAAGTTGCGGCATCGTCCCATCCGTCCCATGTGTACTGGGCCAGCCCGCGGAGTTGCGAATGCAGATTCTGGGCGACAATCTCATTGGTGTTCACCTCAACCTTGAATGGGACAGCGATTTTTTCCCAGCGCATGGTGATAACGGCAGAATTCGGAGTGACC
>DASXJO010000059.1:0-6502 GCA_036497385.1 Candidatus Angelobacter sp.
GCTGCCGACAATCGAGTACGCGCTACGCAAAGGCGCGCGGTTGATTTTGGCTTCGCACCTGGGCCGTCCCAAGGGAAAAGTAAACGCCAAGATGAGCCTAAGGCCAGTGGCGGAGCGTCTGCGCATGCTTTTGGATGAAGAACTGGGCCGCGCTTGCAACGTTGGTTTTGCCCCCGATTGCGTTGGCCTGGCAGCCGAGGAAATGGCCCACAAGCTGGAAAAAGGCCAGACGCTGCTGCTGGAAAATCTACGCTTTCACGCCGAAGAAGAAGCCAATGATGAAGCGTTCTCACGTAAGCTGGCCGCGCTGGCCGATGTTTATGTGAATGACGCTTTTGGCACGGCGCATCGCGCTCATGCATCCACGGTCGGGATCACAAAGTTCGTGGACAAATCCGCCGCCGGCCTGCTGATGCAGAAAGAGCTGGAGTACCTGGGCAAAGCCACAACGCATCCGGAAAAGCCATTTGTGGCCATCATCGGGGGGGCCAAGGTCTCTGACAAAATTGACGTGATTCGCAACTTGCTGACCAAGGTCGATGCTCTGCTGGTTGGCGGCGCGATGGCATATACATTTTTGAAGGCTGAAGGAAAGCAAGTAGGCAAGTCCCTGGTGGAAGAAGATAAGGTCGAGCTGGCCAAGTCGCTTTTGCAAGACGCCAAAACAAAGAATGTGCGACTCCTGCTGCCGCTGGACAATGTGGTAGCAGAAAAGATAGATGCTTCCGCAAAAACGCAAGTGGTGAAGACGGAGCAAGGTCTCCCTGCAGACCAGATGGGGCTGGATATCGGCCCGGAAACGATCGCCAGTTTCAGCAAAGAGATTGCGGGCGCCAAGACTATCGTGTGGAACGGCCCGATGGGCGTATTTGAGGTTGCGCCTTTCGCCCGAGGCACCATGAAGATTGCTGAAGCGGTTGCCGGAAATCGCGGCGCTACTTCCATCGTGGGCGGCGGAGATTCTGTTGCGGCAGTCCATCAGTCCGGTCTGGCGGACAAGATCACGCATATCTCAACCGGCGGCGGAGCTTCACTGGAATTTCTGGAAGGCAAGAAACTTCCGGGCGTGGAAGCGCTCACCAACAAATAAATGGCGCACAGCGTGCGATATCGGATTGGTTCCAAGGCCACGCTTGAATTGGCGATGGGCGACATCACGGAAGAAACCACTGATGCAATCGTGAACGCAGCTAACTCTGGGCTGCTGGGCGGAGGCGGCGTGGATGGCGCGATTCATCGTGCTGCCGGGCCAACTCTTGTGGCAGAGTGCAAGAAAATCCGCGAGCAACGCGGCCCTTTGCCGCCAGGACAAGCTATAACCACTTCCGGCGCAAATCTGAAAGCAAAATATGTAATCCACACGGTGGGTCCCGTCTGGCAGGGCGGCAAAGTCAACGAGCCGCAGATTCTGGAGAGCTGCTACTGCAACTCCATGGAGCAGGCCAATTTGAAAGCCTGCACCAGCGTGAGCTTCCCTTCCATATCCACGGGCGCATTTGGTTATCCGGTGGACGCCGCTGCACAAATAGCGTTGAGGGCTATTGCCGATCTGCTGCATGATCCTAAATCAGTGAGGCTGGTGCGCTTTGTGTTGTTTAACGAGCCCACGTACAAGGCTTATGCGGCCGCGGCGGAAGAGCTGAGCCACGATTTTCCCAACTACCAGATCAAGGCTGAAGCATGAGAAAAAATCTGATCGCAGCGAACTGGAAGATGTACAAAAATCCGGAGCAGGCGCTGGCATTTGTGTCCGCGTTCCTGCCGATGGTAGCGGAGCACGAGCGGGATGAAATTGTTCTCTGCCCGCCGTTTGTGCTGATCCCCCAGATTGGATGGGCGCTGCGCGGCAGCAAGATTGCACTTGGCGGGCAGGACATGTTCTGGGAAAGTGAGGGCGCGTACACCGGAGCCGTCTCGGCGCAGATGCTGCACGCGGTGGGTTGCTCGCACGTGATCATCGGCCATTCCGAGCGCCGCCAGTATTTTGGCGAAACAGATGACACAGTGAACCGCAAGCTGCGGGCCGCCTTAGTGGCCGGATTGAAGCCGATTGTCTGCGTGGGCGAGGTTTTGCAGGAACGTGAAGCCGGTGTGACAGAAGACATTCTGCGGCGGCAGTGCAGCATCGCTTTCCGTGAGATTGCGGGCGGTGGCGCTCACACAATTGTTGTGGCTTATGAACCCTGCTGGGCGATTGGCACCGGCAAAACGGCTACGCCGGAGTTGGCAGCGGAGGCGCACCGAGTGATCCGTGCCCAGGCCGCGGAAGCTTTTGGCGATGAAGTGGCTTCAAAAATGCGGATTCTTTACGGCGGCAGCGTAAAGCCGGAAAATGCCAAAGCTCTGATGTCGCAAGCGGAAATAGATGGCGCGCTGGTGGGCGGAGCAAGCCTGGATGCGAAATCGTTTGCGGCAATTGTGAAGTGGTAAAGGCTCCTCGCGTTAGACTTGAAAACTTCTTGACCGTCAGTGGTTCTGATTCGAAAGACAACGAAAATTCCAGAATCTGAACGGCAATGTGACGCAATGGATCATGGGCCGCCAAATCGTTTCTACGACATATAGGCGCGGCTTGGAGCCCGACAACTCCAAGAGAACCGTCAGGAATATTCTGAATTGATCCCTCTTGTCAATTTTCTTCTCGATGTCCAAATAAGAAGCGGTCTTGTCCAAATAGCGAGCTATGTACTTGGGATAAATAGCTGATTCTAAATCAGCTATTCTGTCGCTCGGTGTTCTTGCTCAGATTGCCTTTGCGAATGTGTTCTGGCGAACAGTCGTGTCACGGTCTCCAGATTGGTATACGTAAAATCCTTCACCACCAGATCAGCGCCAGCCTCCTTCAATAAGGACTCCCTTCCGTTTGCAGCAATGGCTAGAGACTTCATTCCCGCAGTTTTGGCTGCCAGCACCCCAGCTACGGCATCTTCGCATACGAGGATTCGACTCGGTTCGACGTGCAAGATCTGAGCGGCCAGCAAAAACAGGGACGGATCAGGTTTGCCCCGCTCGACATCAGTCCCTGTCACCACGGCGTGAAAACGCTTTCGTAGATTCAAGCTTTCCAGCGTTTGCTCCACTCGACTGCGGCTTCCAGAAGTTGCCACTACGCTCAGCAATCCAAGGGCATCAAGCTGCAGCAGAAACTCGGCAAAGCCCGGGATAAGGCTCAATTCACCGGCTCGAGCCTGAAATAACTTGTCTTTCTCGAGACCATAACTAACCATTTGATCTGGAGTGAGTTCGCCGAGAAAGTGTCTCAATATTTCTTCGCGCTTGGCTCCTTCTCGGACAAAAGAAAGGTCCGCGTTGCTGATTGCCTTGCCTTTACTAAGTAAAAATGCTTTCCATGCGTCCATGTGCGCAGGATGGCTGTCTACGATCACTCCATCAAAATCGAAGATTACGCCGCCCAGCATTTGCGATTTATAGTCCTCGAGTGGCGGACTGTTGAGCTAATCCTGGCCAGGACTGTTGAGCATTTTCATAGTTTCCAATAGTCCCTATATCCAACAGGTACTCAGAAATTCTATATGCAGCCATTTTGCCGATCATTTTTGGCAGCACGTCAAAGCCAAGATCGGCTGGCCGGCGATCCGGGAGAAAGTTGAAGAGCTCGGAGTCTGCGATCATCACTCCAGCGAAGGCCCAATTGCTCACAGGCTGCAATGGTTTCTCGACAAACTCCTGAATAATGGAATTTCCATCCATGGTCACAATGCCGCATCGAGTAGGATCGGGTACCTGATATATCGCCAGCGTGGCCGGAAGATGCTTCTGCTGATGAAATTCAAGCATTCGTCGCAGGTCGATGTTCGTCAGCACGTCAGCATAAAGAATGAAAAAAGGCTCTTCTCCGGAAACAAACTCGCGGTTTGCGCCTACGGTTCCCGCGCTGCCTAGCAGTTCCGGCTCTTCGGCAATGCGTATCCGCACTTCTATCGTTTGCTGCGCGGCAAATTGCCGAATAGCTTCGGCGTGCGCATGTGCATTGACCAGAACGTCAGTGATTCCAGCAGCCTTGCAGTTGTTCAGCCATATTTCCAGCAGAGGAACGCCTCGGATCGGCAGCAGGCATTTAGGAACGCTATCCGATAGAGGACGCAGCCGTGTGCCATTTCCAGCAGCCAGAAGAAATGCCTTCATGAGATAAGAATAAATGACGCTGAACTGAAGAATTAAGGTTACCGCTTTGCCCCCGACACTGACATGACCATGCTGAGTTGTTTGCGCTTCCATTGCCACGCAGAATAGATAATCTCCTGCAAAGAAGAGTGCTTGGGATTCCAGCCCAGCTCATTCATGATGCGTTTGGGACTGGCGCACAGTATCGCCGGATCACCTTCACGCCGGGCGCTTACCCGCAACGGGATATTACGACCCGTCACTTCAGCCGCGGCATTGCAGACCTCGCGTACAGAGTAGCTTTTCCCAAGCCCGATATTGTAAGCCCGCATAGCTGGATTGTTCAGATTTTGCAGAGCACAAATATGCGCGCTGGCAATGTCCAAGACATGTACATAGTCCCGTAGGCATGTGCCGTCCGGGGTGTCATATTCATCGCCATAGAGATTAAAGAACTTGCGCTCCCCGGCAGCCGCCTGGAGCAGCAGTGGGATGATGTGCGTTTCTGGATCGTGGCGTTCTCCGAGTTCCGCCGTAGCGCCGGAAGCGTTGAAATAACGCAGCGCGGTCACGCTCCAACTATAGGCCCGTGCATACCAGTCAAGAATGCGTTCGAACATCAACTTGGTTTCGCCATAGGAATTAACGGGCTGCTTTGGATCGTCTTCCTCAATGGGAACGCGCTCTGGGGTGCCATACACCGCAGCTGAAGATGAGAATACAAACTTCTTGATGCCCGCCTCGCGCAGCACCTCCAACATAACAATCCCTGAAGCCACGTTGTGTTGAAAAAACATTCCGGGGTTTCTGACTGACTCAGGAATCAGCGCCTTGGCCGCAAAATGGAACACCGCATCGAAATGGATATGGCTTACCAGGGATTGCATCGCGCTCTTGTTGCCGATATCGATTTGGAAGAATGCCGCGCCTGCTGGAACTGCTTCCCTGTATCCGGTGGAGAGATCATCCACAACTGTGACCGAATGCCCCCCGCGCAACAGTTCAGCGCAACAAACTGAACCTACATAACCCGCGCCACCTGTAACCAGAACATTTGCCACACTACACCCCTGATCCGCGCAAGACCCGTGCCGGAGTCTTGATAAGTATTTTCAGGTCAAACCACAGCGACCAGTTCTCTGCGTAAAATAAATCCATTTCAATTCGCCGATAATAGCCAGCCTGCTGATCGCCACTGGTCTGCCAATAGCCGGTTAAACCGGGCTTCATTTCTGCGAAGATCCAACCTGCATCACCGTACTTCTTGAGTTCCATGGGAGTAATCATCCTGGGGCCAGCCAGACTCATTTCTCCCGTTAGCACATTCCAGAGCTGCGGCAGCTCATCCAGTCCGCTGCGGCGTAGGTTGGCTCCGATGGGCGTAACGCGAGGATCATCTTTCAGCTTAAAATTCACTTCAAATCGGCGACGAAGAGAAGCATCGCGCTGCAATACTTCATCGGCATCCACACGCATGGTTCTCAATTTGAAAGCATCAAACTCACCTTTTGGGCCAACCACGCGACGGCGGAAGAATGCCGGACCGCCATCGTGAAGTTTGATCCGCAGAGCCAGAAAAAATACAACCGGCGTGGATAGAACCAGAAGAAACAAAGCGCCAACAAGATCAATTGATCTCTTTAGCGTTCGATCCCAACGCGTGAGCGGCAGCTTTTTCCTCAGTATGAGATGTTGCGGTTTTACGGCGGCAGAAGCTGGCACGTTAGTCTCCGGCGATAGAAGTTTCGGCCGCCAGAGCTGCCGGTTTAGAAAGCAAAGACAGGTCGGAATCCACCATCATCCGCACCATTTGCTCGAATGTAACTGTGGGTGCCCAGCCTAATATCCTGTTTGCCTTGCTGGCGTCTCCGCTCAGAGGATCCTCTTCCGTGGGACGCAGCAGGGCGGGATCGATCTCAAAATGCTTCTCCCAATCCAGCCCAGCGTGCGAAAAAGCAATTTCCAGAAGCTCTTTTACGCTGTGAGTAACTCCCGTGGCGATTACAAAATCGTCAGCCGTGGGTTGTTGCAGCATGAGCCACATGGCCCGAACATAGTCGCCGGCAAAACCCCAATCGCGCCGGCCTTCAAGATTTCCCATTTTTAATTTATCGGCCAGTCCAAGCTTGATGCGGGCGACCTGTCGTGATACTTTGCGGGTCACAAACTCAGGCGCCCTGCGGGGTGACTCATGATTAAAGGCAATACAGGAGCAGGCAAACGTGCCATAACTTTCACGGTAATTAATGGTGATGTGGTGAGAAAATATTTTGGCGGCGCCATACGGGTTGCGCGGCCGCAGGCGAGTGGATTCGCTTTGCTGCACCTGGTCAGATTTCCCAAACATTTCTGAACTCGAGACCTGGAGAAACCTGGA
>DASXJO010000060.1:0-2245 GCA_036497385.1 Candidatus Angelobacter sp.
CGCATCTGCTCCAGTTCCTGCTCGCCCGAAAGGAAGCCGCAATCTAACCCCGAGCGCATCGCCAACAAGTCCCCAATGGTGATCCTCTGCTTCTGGTCTCCCGGATTCTTCGGACGTTCATCAGGAAAGAACGAAAGTAGGTTCTGATCCACTTTCACGAGTCCTCTGTCTATAGCGATGCCCACGATCGCCGCCGTTATGCTCTTCGTCACAGACGCCACATCGTGAGTTGCCGTCGGCTGGTACGGATAGAAATAGGAATCGAGAATCACATAGCCGTGCCGAATGACGGTAACGCTGTGCACATTCATGTGCTTCTGAATGATGTTGCCGACCATCGCAGCCAACATCCCGGAATCCACGCCCTGTTGTTCAGGAGTCGATTCGCGCCACCCACGGGTAGGGTAGTAAGCGGGAGCGGCGGCGCTCAGAGCCTGGGCGGCGAGAATGGCCAGAACGAACAGATAACGATTCAGCATTTGCGACCCAGAATATCAGGGCGGACGCATTCTATTTGCAATCCATGTTGGCTTCCTCAGCAGAATCTGTGGGGTGATTCTGGTTCCGGGAGTCGTCCCAAGTTGTGATAAAGGGCAATTTCCATAGCATCGAAGGTGCGAAAGCCATAGGATCGTCTGGTAACTACTCGGATCTTGTTGTTGAGGCCCTCAACGGCACCGTTGGAGATTTCTCCTCTGGCGCGAAACCAGTTCAGTATCAGCGGCTCATGGGCGCGCAGCATCCGCGCCACCTTTTTCATCGGTTCCAAACGGCTCCGCAAGGCGCGGAAGCACCAACAGTCAAGAAAGGCCCCGGCCCACATCTCGGATTTGTATTTCCAGAAATGGGAGAAGGTCTCCTTCAAGTCCCAAGCCCGCGCGGTGGCCAGTTTGCTGGCGAGCAGGACATTCAGCTTTTGTCGGGCTCGCCCGCGCACCCGACTACCGCGGCGTAGTAGCGGCCAGCGCATATGCTTGAGCCGTTGCGCTGCTTTCTTGTTGTTGGCCCCCAAGCGCGTGCTCTCGGCGCGGCGCACCTGATCCACCGCTTGATTCAAATGGCTCGTGATATGGAATCGGTCCAGCACGTGCAAAGCCTGACCAGCCTGGGACGCGATGACTTTCAAGTAGGGCTTCCACATGTCACTGCACACAAAGCGCAGTCCTTTGACGATCTCCGGCCCCAGTGCATTCAGACCCCGTCGCAGCGTGACCTGCGAACGCCGCCGTCCCACCCACAGCAAACGCCGGCATCCGGCGTCGATTTGGTAGATCACCGTCAAGAAGTTGTCCGCCTTCAAACCGCGTCCCCAATGAATTTCGTCCACGCCGATGGATTCAACACCGCGCAGTCGGCGGTGCGCCAAGCCCCATTCGACAAACCACTCCACCGACCGATACACCGCTTCCCAACTGGTCTGGAACGCTCGCGCCGTTTCCCGCCAACTCAACCGTCGCGCCCAGCGCGCTAAGTATCCCATCATGGCGCAGGTCACCGGGCGCTTGCCGTCGCTCCACGGAATGTGCTCGACTACGACCCCATGCTCGGCACACTCCACTCTCCGTGGAGCGTAGCAAAAATAGGTGGCGATTCCCCACAAGGGAACGAAGAGCCAGCGTCGCTGGGGCAAGCAGTCATAGCCCGGCGCCGGCTGCTGACAACGCGAACAGCGTCTGCGTATGCCGGAATGTGGCTGTACTGTGATCTCGATCGACTGCGGTCCCTCCGGGCCGCCAAGCATTCGGACCCCTTGGTATACGAACCCTACGAAACGTTGCACCTGATTCAAGATGGTCTTAACCTGTAGTTGAATGGCTGATCTCCTCCTCGGTAGATGAGTCTCGGTCTGTTCAACTGCAGATTAATCCAACCCGCTGGAGATCAGCTATTCTTCTTGTCGTCTTGCCGCACGGGTGCCACTTCGGGCGAGCTCTGTTCAGTCTCCCTGTGACGCATCCTGCTCAGTCCCGAACAGCGGGAGGGCGTAGACTGTTTCTCGTCTTTCCTTCTCAGAAAGGTTTTGTCTTGGTTTTCAGCAGGAAGTCACGTCGGACGCAGAAGGTCCACTCCCGCCGATTCACCCGCGAATCTTCCCAATCCTACCCATAGATTCTGCTGTAGAACCAGAAGTTTCACGGTCAGTGGCGGAGAAACAGTAAGTGCCCTCTTTGGGCAAGCGGTAATTCCTCCGAGAAAAATGTACTGCGCTCTATTCGCGATCGGCTGCTGAAGGAGCTTTTACAAT
>DASXJO010000061.1:0-2228 GCA_036497385.1 Candidatus Angelobacter sp.
CAAGCACGTGGGACACAAGGTGCGTTTGCATGGCTCCTGGACCAAAAACGGCTCCGACATCGGCGAAAAGGAAGGCTCTGAAAGCAAAGGCAAGGAAGAAAAAGGCGAGCGCCACTTCAAGGTAGCGTCCATCGATCACATGAGTGATACTTGCGCGGCTGGAGCAGCTGAAAAAGGTGAGCATCACAAAAAAGGCACAAGCCAGCCCAGCGCCACGCCCAAGCAGTAACACACTCTCAAGAGCGCAGCCTTCGAGGGCTGCGCTTCAGTTCCCAGGGGGATGAAGATCCAGCAGCGTTCGCGGATCAAGATATTCTCCGCGCCAGCGCACGGCAAAATGCAGGTGTGGCCCCGTGGAGCGTCCGGTCCCTCCGCTCAGGGCAATCAGCTGCCCCGCAGCCACCTTGTCGCCTTCTTTTACCTTGAACTCAGAGAGGTGCATGTAGATTGTGAGCAAGCCCTGGCCGTGGTCCAGCATGATGCAGTTTCCTTCGAAATAGAGCGGCCGTGCCAGTATCACCGTACCGGCATTTGTCGCGTGGACTGGCGTACCCATGCTGGCGCGGAAATCCAACCCCAGATGCTGGCTCTTTTTCACGCCGTTATAAGTCCGAGAGCTGCCGAACACCCCTGAAGTCTCAGTCTGTGTCGGAGGCTCAAATGCTCCTGACCACAGCGGATTCGGATCCGTGGTCGCAAATGCCTGCTTCTTTGCGGTGTCAGCCGCGGCAATCACTGGCTCCGTTTCCTTGGGAGGTTCCACAAACGCAGGCGCCACTTTAATCGCGCTGGTAGGATAATGCGCCGCGCTTACATGCACCAGGTAGCTCATGGCGGTATCTTTAGCGCCTGGGCCCTTGCCCTCGACCCGCAACGTGTACGTGCCCGGCTTGGTCGCCAGACTCACACCCGCAACCGCGTACCAGCAATGGCATGCCTGACTGGAGCGAAAAGAGAATTCCTGTCCCAGGAAATTGCCCTGCACTTCGCTCAGCCGAAGCGGGGCCGTCACGCGAAACAATACTGGCGACCCGTTGACCAGCTTCACGGGGTCCCACTGCGCACTCCATTTTGCTGCTGGAGCCGCGCCAACAGAAAAGCTTGCCGATAGCATAAGAGCCAGAGTTAAAAGTTGTCGGCGGAAGAAGAACATAATCGACATCACTGACATAAGCTGCAAAGCCGACCTCAATTCAGATCCGGCTCTATCAGTGTTAGCAGTGTAAATCAGCGGCAAAACGCCTTATTCCATCCAGCGTTTAAAGATTAGTGACCCATTCGTTCCGCCGAAACCAAACGAGTTGGAAAGCGCAACATTCAGCGGCGCTTTGCGGGCCACGTTCGGCACATAATCCAGGTCGCATTTGGGATCGGGATTCGCAAGGTTGATCGTCGGTGGAAGAATCTGGTCACGGAGCGCCAGAATTGTGATGCCTGCTTCCAATCCACCCGCGCCGCCGAGCAAATGGCCGGTCATCGACTTCGTCGAGCTCACCGGAACTTTTGTGTCTGCACCAAATGTGCGTTTGATGGCCATGGTTTCCAGCACGTCGCCAATTGGCGTGGACGTTCCGTGAGCATTCACGTAATCAATGTCTGGCGGAGTGAGTTTGGCATCTTTGATGGCTGTTGTCATCACGCGCCAGCCGCCTTCGCCTTCTTCCGCGGGCTGGGTAATGTGGTAGGCATCGGCGCTCATGCCGTAGCCGATAATCTCAGCCAGAATATTTGCGCCGCGCTTCTGTGCTGTCTCCAGATCTTCCAGCACCACAATGCCTGCGCCTTCTCCGATCACAAAGCCGTCGCGTTCGCGGTCCCATGGCCTGCTGGCTGTTTCCGGACTGTCATTGCGGGTGGAAAGCGCGCGCATGGCGGCGAATCCACCAACGCCCATTGGCGTGATGGCCGCTTCTGATCCGCCGGCAATCATCACGTCCGCATCGCAGCGCTGAATAATTTTGTAAGCGTCTCCAATGGCATGTGCGCTGGTAGTGCAGGCCGTGGCTGTGGCCTCGTTTGGCCCTTTGGCTCCATAGCGGATGCTCACATGCCCAGCCGCCAGGTTCACGATTGCGGCCGGAATGAAGAAAGGAGATATTTTGCGCGGGCCGCCTTTCAGCAGCTCTGCGTGCTCGCGTTCAATCACGTCAAAGCCGCCGACCCCGGAGCCAATGTGCACGCCCACGCGCGTGGCATTTTCCGGAGTGATCTTGAGCCCGGACATAGTC
>DASXJO010000062.1:0-3126 GCA_036497385.1 Candidatus Angelobacter sp.
TCGTAGTGGTTTTGTCCGTGCGCTTGTAGTAAGTCAGCCAGCCAAAGCGAAGGTGCGCGTTCTTCATGCTTCATGCGCCTTTTCGTGAGTAAGAACTTGTGTCTTTCCATCGGAGAAGATCAGCGTCAGCTCGTGAGAGAATCGTTCACGATCGTGGAGGATCGTTGCGTCTCCGTCTTCTTCTTCCCAGTGATCGACAAATTTCACCGAACGCCAGAAGGCGATATGCCGTTTTTCGTCTTCTCCGAATACGCCGTTGAGCAAACCAGCAGTGCAAAGCAGTCCGACATGGCCCCCGTGCAGCGGAGTGAGCGGTCTTCCGCGCACGTTCGATTGCTCATGAATCAATACGCGTCTTGATTGGCGGTACGCCGAAGATCGCAGAAGCAGATCCTCAACCTCGTCGAGGGGTAGGCCAGCGTTGGAGAAAACTGCGGGGCTGGATTCAGGAACTGGATAGCATGTCTCAGCAGTATCGCCAAGTACGGGCAGTTCTTCTTGGCCGGCAAGCCCTTCCAGATAGCGCTGTACTTCGAGCAGGACCGAATCTCGCGGCCGTTCTGTCCGCTTTCGCCGGGCCGCCAGAACCACGATTTGCTTGAAGCGCATACATTCGGGCGAAGCAAGCCGGTAAACGCGCAAATCTTTGAAGTGATCGGCCAAGAGACGAGCGCAGGGCTTGAGCCTCGCTTGTGGAATAACGAAGACGAGAATGCCGTCCGGTTTGAGCCAGCGATAAGTGTGTTCAAGAAAGACGAATTCGAGACGCTGGTTGCCACTCTGGCCTGATTCCCAGTCGTAGGGTGGATTGAGATAAAGGAGCGACACCGACTCCACCGGACAGCGCACGTCTGTCGTGTTCGCCTGCAAGACGTCAATCCCTAGCGCCCTGGCCTGTGCCGTGCGGTGTGCATCGATTTCTATGCCGTACCGCCTTGCCGGCGAACTCTCAACTAAAGCTGCAAACGCCGCACCATCTCCGACACAGGGATCGAGCGCGGAAAATTCACGTGCACAGGACAGGTAATTCTTCAGCCGCGTGGCCTCGGAGATAGCAAGGGGGAAGAAGCCGAGTTTGGTCTTTCCGTGAACGTGCATGTCGAATTTCTCCAAGATGGCGAAGAAGCCTGGAACGGCGACTACTCGTAGATGAGTTCGCCAAACAAGCAGCATTGGAGGAGCACATTGGCAGTAATCGCATCGGTGTTTTCGTTGACCAAATCTGCGAAGTGCCTCGGATATTTTGTGCCGAGGTCATCAAGACCTCGCCTGATTGACGTTAGGTCGAGGCGAAACACATCAGAAGCCGGCTCGGTGCTCACAATGCCAAGCGAACCACCCTCATTGAGCGGGTAATCAACCAGGCGATGGGTCAGGTGCTCAATCGAGCGAAATCGGAACGCTGGCGGTTCGGTAAGTTCGGCAACTCTGAACCGGGTAATTTGGCTGCCAAAGGCGCACGACAGCGTGTTCGCGACCTGTCGCCGACTGACTTTGAATGTTGCATTCACGACAAAGTCCATTGAGTCCGGCGCCGAAGCTGGTTGGGCGGGAACAGCCTTCTGGAGTTGTGCGATAACCTCATGCAGGAGCACCGCATGGTCTTCATTGCCATAGGTATCGAGCGCAAGAGAAAGTGACTGCAACCTTGTCAGGCAGCGCTCTACGGTTGCAGACAGAGTGGGAGATTCAACAGATTGCGGTTCGTTGGCCATGGATTGACTCCTGCGAAATGGGAGGGATGTTTGAAGACTGAAGGCCTTTTAAAAGGGACTTCTTAAAAAGAGCGGAGCAAAAGCCTACGATCCACAAATGTTGTGATATCAAACCGGCGGCATCCGCATCCCAGCGGCGAGTCCACGGCGAGTCATGAAACACTTGATCGGTGTGAGCGCTTTGAGGAAGATCTTTTCCTTCGCCTGCTCGTCAATTCCATCCATTCGGGTTTACCTCGTACCGACCGAATTAGGGTCATGAGCTTCCCAGCAGAGGTCATGGCAGGCTTCCAGTATGCCCAACCGTCGCTGTGCGCATTCACTTCATCCTTAAATTCCTGAAGAAAACGACTCGCCTTGCCTAGGATCAAATCGTGTGCATAACACCGAGCGCTTCATCAATCTCATACTCGTTCATAAACAGGACGGCCATTTTTACGGGTTCCTCCCTAAACTCGGGCTGGTGCTCTATGTTCACGCCTTTTCTTCAAATACAACTGTGGGCTGCAGTCGTTCCCAGCGAATGACAACCTGCCGGTGTGGCTTTCCGCCGTCATAAAGCTCGAAGATCAGCCCTTCGGAAACGTAGAGCGCGACTGGCAACGGGATGACTGGAATGCGGGAAGGCAGAGGGTCGCCTTGGCAGTTCTGTTCGCGCATAGGCCCCCTTTTATCTTCTGATTTTCAGCGCGCTATCAGCCAGCAGATGCGGCTGTATACGGCACAATCGTGTAACCTTCGTGGCGACGGCGCTGCTCGCTCCACAAGCCATAAATCTTTCTGCCGTGCTGAGCGATGTAGTCTTGTGCAACTCGAATGCGATTGCCGTGTAAATACTTGGCAACGTCTTCCGGACTTGCACCCAGCCGGGCAAGGTCACAGGCGACGGTCAAACGAAAGTGGAGGTCGCCAAGTGGAATCAACGGCGTGAGAAGTACATCACTTTCGCCCTCAGTAACTTCGCGAACATTCGCAAGGACAATCCGCTTGGGTGCATGGTCGCCGTATGTGGGGTTCGCCCTGATGAATTCAATGTGGTGGCAATCCGGTTTGGGAGCCTTGGCAAATTTCCATGCGGGGCATGAACAGCCGTATGTCCCATCGTGTTTCAAGCTAACGGTCCAGGTGCCCCCGGAAGAAGCGGGCACACTCCATTTGCGAATCCAGCCTTTCACGGATCACACCTCATTTGTTAGTTTGGTCGGGCGGCCTCTCTGGGGTGGTAGCCGGTCGGTTAGCCTGCAGAAAGATTTGATTGCGGCAAACCCATTCGCTCGCGCTCCTCGTCTGTCACAATTCGTACTGCTGTAAATGAGCAGAACCCATTCATGGGGAATGGCTGCTCATCTTCAATGAGGTAACCAGCCTGCAAGTGTTGCTGTTTCCGCTGCTCAAATTGATTGGCCCGTGT
>DASXJO010000063.1:0-5996 GCA_036497385.1 Candidatus Angelobacter sp.
ATAACCCATAAACCGGGAGGCAATGTCCTCACTGAAAGCGAGTTTGGTCTTGCCTTCAATCGTGATGTGGTTGTTGTCATAAATCCAGCAGAGATTGCCGAGCTTGAGGTGCCCGGCGAGCGATGCCGCCTCGCTGGAAACGCCTTCCATCATGTCTCCATCACCGCAGATGGCGTAAACGTTGTAATTGAATAGCTCTACATCCGGCTGGTTGAAATGCGCGGCCTGCCATTTGGCGGCAATCGCCATGCCAACGCTGTTGGCTACGCCCTGACCCAGGGGGCCAGTGGTGGTCTCAACGCCAGAGGTTATCCGGTATTCAGGATGTCCGGGGCACTTGCTGTCCAACTGCCGGAAGTGCTTGATGTCGTCCATGGAAACTGCAAGGTCGCCCAGTGTTTCATATTTCGGATTCACGGCCTTTACCCCGGCAAGATGCAGCAGGGCATAAAGCAGCATGGAGGCGTGTCCGTTGGAAAGGACAAAGCGGTCGCGATTGGGCCAGATGGGATATTCAGGATCGTAGCGTAAAAAGCGCTGCCAAAGGAGGTAAGCCACAGGCGCAAGGGCCATGGGCGTTCCCGGATGCCCGGAGTTGGCCTGCTGCACCGCGTCCATGGCGAGGGTGCGGATGGTGTTAATGCAGAGCTGGTCAATATTGCCTGCATTTTTTATATCTTTCGTCTGATCGGCAACTTCTGGCAAGGTTACGGGAAGAGCCATTCTCTTAAGCAACCTCCAACAGATAAGCCTACGCTAAATTGAGGCCATCTGGGGAGCCCGGAAACGCTTTTTGAGAGATGCTGGAAAAAGAAGCTGAGGAAAACTGGGCAAAACCTCACTCTAAGCAGGCCTGAAGTTCAAAAACTTTGAAAGTTATCGGGGTATAGTCCCTATGGAGGGTCAATGACTAAACCAGAAAATATGACGCTTGAAGAAATGGCACAGTGGGACAAAGATCGCCAGTTTTACCTTGACCGGAAACACGGCCCCGAGGAAGCTGCTCGACTTGCAACTGAAAGCCTGACACTTGCCCGGCGACAAAAGTTCGAGAACATCCGGCCACAACAGAGCAGGCCGTGGGGGCAGCGGCGACGCAAGCCGTAAGTGAAGGATTGTAGATACGTTATGGAACTGCGTACTTACGCAACATTTGAGGAAATGCATCGACGGAAGAGCACGCTGCAAGAAATTATTGAGCGCCTCAGCGTGTTTTCCCGCGAGTCTGTCTTGTATGCCTGTTCCGTGACGGCAACGATATTAAAGCTTTGGGAGCGCGGAGGCTGGGCAAAGGAAAATTACGATGAGCTGATCGACGGAGCTTTTGAATTCCTTCGCGGGGATTGGTACAAGCTTGCGATGCGGATGAACGAAGGTGAGCTTGTGTTTCACAGGAGGCAACTGCTATTGCTGATGAAACTCGCCATTGAGCACTGCCCTGAAGTCGGGCAAGACCTTATGCAGGCCCGTCGCGGCATATTCGGGACAATGCTGTTAATGGCAAGCGACCAATTCCACTATGGGCTTTATCCTTTTCCGGGAGCCGCTGAGGGAGACGAGTACGAAAAAATATCCCGCGTGACCGCTGAATTTTTGCCAGTCAACGAATACAGCGGCTTTCGCGTTGAGGGCAAGCTTACGCGGGCGCACCTGCTGATGACACGGTACGCACAAGCGCTCAAGGCGCATCCAGATTTTGTCGATATTCCCGCAGAATTTGAAAAATTGACAGGTATTAGTTTCCCGGACTATGAAGCCCTCACGTTTGGATTGATGACAAGAACCACCGTCATGGTGACGTTGGAAGCGCTGAGAGCCAACGCTTGGATTGCTGGCGTTCGCCCGGAAAACTTTATACAACGGCAATTCCGCAGGCAGCGATACATGAGTTTTTGAAAGAGTTCTCCGGCACTCCTAGCGAACTGCTTGCCGACATACAAAAGGCCCGAACCGACAAACGCGATTACGGGGCAAACGATTTTACTGTGTTTCGCAAAAAGCCACTAATCAAATTAGCCTATGGCTATCTTCCCGCAGATGTTATTTTCGCGATTGAGAAGCTCGAAAGCGGCCCCTATTGGAGGGTCAACGACATTGATGCCGAGACCGGGAATAAACTGCGTCGATTTTGGGGAGCGGTGTTCGAGAATTACGTGAATGATCTCTTTAAAGCGGGTATCGAGGGGCTTTCCGGCACGACTTTTATTCCTGATCCTCGCTTGATTGACAATCCAAATGAACAATTGTGCGACGGGCTGTTGGTCGAGGGCGACGCTTTGGTCGTCATGGAATACAAGTCGAGCATGTTTACCGCCCGCGCCAAATACAGCGGAGACCACGTTAGGCTGCGTGATGAAATATCAAAGAAGCTAGTGCGGGATTCCGCTGAGAAAAAGAAGAAGGGGGTTGAACAGCTTGCGGCTGCAATTGAAGCTCTTTTCGCAGACCCTAAAAAGCAGGTTGTTCAGGGCTTGGACGTGTCTGGCATCAAACGTGTTTATCCCCTTCTCATAACGCTTGACGAAGTTGGCTCGTCCCTCCTGATAAGCAGGATGCTGAATTTCCCCTTCGACGCGGTTTTAAAGCGGGACACCGTGACGGGAGCCGATGTCAAGCCGCTTCTCTGCACTGACATCGAGAGCATTGAAGTTGTGCTTCCTTATCTCTCCATGAAGACGCTAAGCGGCATTTTGCAGCAGTGGCTGGACAATGACCCTAAGCTCCTGCAAAGCTTGTTGGCCCGTTTCCCAGACGGCTTGCCCGCAAGGCGGAATGCTTTTCTCGACAAGGAATGGAAAGAGCTTTACAAGGGCATCAGTGCGCGGCTTTTTCCTAAGGAAACTGACGAAAAAAATTTTGACGATAAACATGCGCAATTGATCGAACTCGATAAAAGTTCAGCCCGTTCAAAGTCCGTCAGCTAGTCCGATTCCAATGCCGTTATAAAATTTCAGGCTTTATAGCTAAGCCCTCAACAGGCAGAAGAGGAAGCGTGATTGGAGCGTTCCCGCTGACTCGCTTCCAGAATCTCGGCTTCTTCTTCAGCGCTTTGATCTCGGAATCCTTCAGGTTTAACTTGCTGCTGACATTGATGTTAGTGGTCTAAAAAGCGATTGCCAATTGCAACGATGTTCGTTTTTGTAATCAATGTGCGAAGTCGAACAGTCTGGTCCTAAAGTGAAGATAAGGGCTGGAACCAAATACAAAAGCGCGGCCAGGTAAAGCCGCGCTCTTGTTACTGAAGAGGCAAATAAGGAGCCACAATCCCAGGGCTCGGCGGTGACACCCCCTTGGCAACCACCACCGATCCTAGTTTGTGCTTTTTCCGTTCATCCTGTCTGCATAGTGCAAAAAAGGGTGAAAGCGTTTCATTAAGTTGCAGATTTTTTTAGGCCGGGTTGAAACATGGCCAGATGCCTTACCTAAAATGTACTAGTTCCCGCTTTTCTTTCGCCATAAAGAGAGCTAGTATACGGCATGGTTTCTGTTAATCAAGTTGTAGTTTGTTGTAGACCAAGTTCCGGGGATGGCCTCGTGTCCGCATCCATGTGCTCTGGGTCAAACCCACGCCAAAGTGGGATGGGGTGGGATATCCAGGGGAGGGGTAGGGGGTTAACCAAGAGGTAAATTCTAGCGTTCCTGCCGGTTTGCCCAGAGTACCAGATTGGGATCGCAAAGGATCCATTCCAAGCGCTGAATCGTGCCCGCCGAGGCGGTGCATAAGACGTTCTTTGACAAATAGCGTATGCCCCTAAAGGGGCGGTTCTATACCTGCCTGTCCACCGACCCGGCGGAGCTCAGGCTTACGTGTACCAATTGCCAAGAGCAAAAGAGTCGCGCACACTGCGACTGCCATTGCTGAGTACCAACAGTTCGATACCGGCTACTGTTGCGCTCCGGCGGTTGCCGTGCTGGTCTGGCCAGTGCTCGGCGGCGCGTTCTTTACCCATTTATCGAACCACGTAACCATTTCCCATAACGTGTGCTCGGTGGATTCCCGCGCCAGATAGCCGTGGGCTTCGTATGGAAGCTGCACATAACGCACGATACCGCCATTGCCTTTGATCGCCTGATACATACGCTCGCTCTGGATGGGAAAAGTTCCCGAGTTATCGTCGGCCATCCCGTGGATCAGCAGGATGGGATGCTTGATCTTGTCGGCCTGCATGAAGGGCGAGACTTTGATGTACATCTCCGGCGCTTCCCAGATCGTTCGGCGCTCACTCTGGAAGCCAAATGGGGTTAGGGTTCGGTTGTATGCCCCGCTGCGGGCGACTCCGGCGCGGAAGAGGTCGGAATGAGCCAGCAGATTGGCTGTCATAAAAGCGCCGTAACTGTGGCCGCCCACCCCGACTCGCTCTGGATCGGTCACGCCCATCGCAACGGCTTTATCGATTGCGGCTTTTGCGCTGGCGACAACCTGCTCCACGTATGTGTTGTTCATGGTTTCCGGGTCGCCGACGACCGGCATCGTGGTGTTATCCAACACCGCATAGCCCTGCGTGAGCAGGAACAGGTGAGAAATGCCAGTAATGGTGGTGAAACGGTATTGCGAGCCGGAGACCTGACCGGCGGTGTCCGCGTCATTGAATTCCAGCGGATATGCCCATACGACCGTCGGCAGGCGCTCGCCTTCTTTGTGGTTGGCAGGCAGGTAAAGAGTAAAAGAGAGCTGGACGCCGTCTGGGCGTTTGTATGTCACCAGCTGTTTGGTAATTCCGTGAAGCTGCGGCGCAGGATCCGGGAAATCCGTGATGGCCTTTTTGTCCGCGCCATTCGCCGCACGGACAAAATAGTTTGGTGGCTCAGTGGGGCTCTCATGGCGGGTGAGGAATTTCGTGCCATTATCGGCGAGAAGCGCCACGACGGACTCATATTGTCCGTCGCCACATTGAAAAATACGTTCAGATTTCAGAGTATCCAGGTCAAAGCGATCCAGAAAAGGGAACTCGCCTTTTTGCGAAGCACCGTTGCCAGCCAGAAAAACTGCGCTCCCTGACTGGCGCATCACGCGCTTGCCGTTCGGCAGAGTGCGCATCAGCGGCGATCCGGGATCGCGGTAACGGTCGCGAACGGAGCGCTCCCAGATCAGCCGGGGCTGTGCCTCCGGCTTAGCAATGTCGATTAAGAAGGTACGCAGCCAGCGGCGATCACGATTGTAATCACGCACCAAGCCAAGACCGTTTTCAGTCCAATCAATGGCCGAGCCGGAACGGAATCCGCCGGCGCTTCCTGACGGGACAAAACGCTGTTCCAGCTTCACCAATTCCTTGGGATCGTCAGTAAACGGCGCACTGACCATCATTAACTCATCGCGGAACGGGGCTTTAGCTTTAGGATCGCCGCCGTCGAGTGCGTCCGCCCAGACCAGCGTGGCAGTCTGGGTAGGCACCCATTGGTAATCGCGCGGGCCAAGTGGAACACCTTCAATCGGAACATGCTCTTCGAGTGGCAGGCTGGCAACTTTGTATTCCAGCTTGCCGGTAAGGCTCCATATTTCCACTTCGCGCGGGAATTCGCTTTCCGGCAGGATGTACGAATAAGGATGTTGAATGCGGCTGACCAGCAGATGCTTGCCGTCGGGTGAGGGCTCCACGCGCGCAAAGATCCCCGGCTTGCCACCGGCGTTGCTACACCGTTCTTCACCAGCGCAAGCTGCGTGGTGGCGTAATAGTCGAACAGGTCTTCATCATGCTGGTTTTGCAGCAGATCTTCAAATGTACGGAGAGGGCCGCGCTTGCCGTCACTTTCTTGAATAATGGGGCCATCTGGAGTTTTTGGCGCCGCCGGCGGATTCCCGCGCGTAACTGGCACGGTCTGGACTAGCAGTGTTTTGCCGTCAGGCATCCATTGGAGCGGCTCGCCCATGACCGCGCTCAGCCTGATCTTGGGAACAGCATTTGCCGTATAGGTTCCAATCTGGCCGATCCACAGCTCAATGCCATTGGCTGTGGTGTTGGTGAAAGCGAAATGCTGGCTGTCCTGCGACCACTCCG
>DASXJO010000064.1:0-13258 GCA_036497385.1 Candidatus Angelobacter sp.
AGATATTGCTTGCGCAGCTCCACCGATTTGGGATCGTCTTTCAGGTAGTAGTCGCGATCCGGCAGAGAGAGCCCGCCCTGGTCCGCCTGCGCGATGACCTGCTTGGCATTTTTGAAGTCCGCGCCGGAGCCAAAGCTGAACAACCCGTTGATGCCCTGGCCATGCAGATACGCAATCAGCACCGGCAGCGTGGACTTATCGCGCAAAGCATTAATGCGGTCGAATTCCGGCTTAAGGACGGCGATGCCTTTTTTCTCAATGGTAGTTTCATCCATGCATGCGGAGTAATAGTCGCCGATCTTCTGCTCATTGGCATCGCGATTCGACGCCTTGGCCGCGCTCTCCAGGATTCCGCGCAACTCCGCCCGATTGCGTTCCGCCAGCTCTCCGAATCGGCTCCAGATCGACTGGTCCGCGGGAATGGGGTTGTTCTTGATCCATCCACCGCAAGCGAATTGGTAGAAATCCACACAAGGATCAGCGCTTTTATCCATGGAGCTGGCAACGGAGCTGGCAGTGATCTTGCTCTCTTGTGCCGAGAGTGACGCCCAGGTAAAGAGGAGTACGGCAGTTAACAGCAGAGATAAGCGCATTTTTTGAGCCTCAAAAAGTTTGGTGAGAGTTCCTGGCATAAACGTTCCTAGCATAAACAATGAAGGATTGCAGGACATAAAACTAGCACCGCTTGCCCGAGGCTAAAACACCCGGAAGCGGATGGTGAGATATTTCTTTGGATTTTCACGGATCGCCTTGACCAGATTCCGCGTCTCGACCAGCATTTGATCAGTGCTGTTGTAGAGCGATGGGTCTTTGAGTAGTTTGCCCGCGCTGCCTTCGCCCGCTGCCAACTGATCAGAGATGTTCGAAAGTTTTTCGACGATGTTTTGCAGCTTCCGGGAAAGCTCTTCATCCTTCAACAATTTTCCCGCGGGGCCGCGGCCTGCATTGAGGTCAGTGAGCAGCTTATTGGCTGTGGCAATCGTCTGATTGGCATTGTTGTAAAGCGCATCATCCTTTACCAGTTTGCCCAGGCTGCCGTGGCCTTGGTTGATCTCATCCACCAGGGCATCGGCCTTGGTTACCAGCGAATCCGCTTTGCGGTACAGGCTGTCATCGGAAAAGAGCTTTCCGATGGTGCCTTTTCCATTGCTTATGTCATTCAACAAAGCCTGGACCTGGTTCAGGATGCCATTAATTTTGTTGATGGTGGAAGGATCGCTAATGAACTGCCCGAGCGAGCCCTTGCCATTCTGAATTTCTCCCAGGATGGAATTGGCATTTTTTACCAGCACGTCAATATTTTGCAGCGACGTCTGGCTGCTTTTCACCACGTCACCAATGCCGGGCGCATTCCCGGGAGGTAACTCTGCGCCATCTTTCACGATCGGTTTCTTGACATCTTTGCTATCGATATCAACAAATGACTCGCCAAGCACGCCGGCAGTTTCAATTGTCGCTTTGGAATCTTCGTGGATGAATTGCTGAAAATCCTTGTTCACCCGCATGATTACCTGCACCGGGCTAAGCGGGCGTCCAGGGACGACACGGACCGTTTTCACATTGCCAATCGCCACACCCTGCAAGTCCACGGGCTGGCCGGGGCGTATGCCCTCAGCATTGTCAAAGTATGCAATGAGAGTAATTTTGCTGGTAAAAAGGCCGCCAGTCCCGCTGATCAGGAAGACAAGCAGGGCCAAGGTCACTGAACCGACAATTACGGTTATCCCGACCTTTAGTTCAGACCACCTGAGCTGCTTTTGACTTGGCAATGGAATGAAGTAACTACGCGAAAATGATAGCAGATGCCCACGTAAGTCCCTAAAAGTAGACAGCTTTCAGTTAGGAAAAGTCGTTTGCCACGGCATTCAATGCGGTATTTTAGTGTGAGTTGAAGGACCGATAGCAGGTAGAAACTGTGAGCGCTCAAAACTTGTTGCGCTCGCGGTTTCGGCTGCGCGGAGTCCAGTCAATTTGGTTTGGATTTCTGTGCTGGCTCCAGCTTGGCTTTGATCATCTTGTAGAACGACCACACATTGTCGGACTCACCCTCGGTGAGGCGGCGATGGATTTTCATTGAAGGAAAAAGTTTGTTGCCGGCCACCGTCAGTGTCAAGGTGGCAAATTGCTTGCCTGGATACGTGTCGATGCTCCAGTCACCGCCAAAGCGCCGCCGCACTACTTCTCCGAAATAGCAGCCCCACATCTTGCACATTTTTGTCAGCTCATCAGTAGAAGGTCCTCCCGGCGGCAGGTCGAGCGCAAGCTGGCCTAGGATACTTTCCAGTTCCATCAGAGAGTTCTCGCCGTAGTCGAGACGCGCATTGAACTCTCGCGCAATGATCACGGCCTGTTGAGCGTATGCCTCTGTCATGCTGCCGACTGAATCGTGCGTCTCCATCATCTCGAGTTTAACAGGCTCTCGGGCTGTTCCCGCGGTTGGCCGACGACAACTTTCACGTAGAGCATGCGTGAAAAAAACGGAGCAATGCGAACCGCGCAGACAGCGCTCGATTTCGCCAACCAGCTATACACCAAGTGGTGTGCCATGGCATCAGATGTATTTCACGACCAAAATCTAAGCCAGTTTAGGAGTTCGCATTCATGCCGAACGTACAATCAAACAACTCTACGGAAATTTGCGCTTTTTTTAAGGACCGGTCTGACGCACTGGCCGCTATCGCTGATTTAAAAGATGCAGGATTCACCTCAGACCAGATCGGGCTGGCCATGGCGGACGATCCCAGCCTGACCTCATCTGAGCCACTCAGAACAGACGGTGTTGGTGGCCCGGTGGATACAAACCGCGCATCAGCCTCCCATGGCAAAACCGCCGACCGGAGCGCCTGGGACAAGATCAAGGATTTCTTTACCGGCGGTCACGAGACTTACGTCGGCGATGAGCAAGCCCACGAAAGCACGTACGGCAATATTTCCAGCGAACGCGCCCGTTATTACAACTCGGGAATAGCCGCGGGCGGCGCGGTACTCACGGTATCGGCGCCGGCTACCCGGCTCACAGAAGCGCGCGAAATTCTTGAAGACCACGAGGCCGATGTGCGCACTTCCGGGTTCGAAGAAACCAGCGGAGCAAATTGGTCTGGCAGCAGCGCGGGAGCAGCCGAAGCCGCCAACGAGCGGCGAATCCAGCTTCGGGGCGAAATGCTGCGCGCCGTAAAACAGAAAGTGGAAAAAGGAGAGATTCGCCTCCGTAAAGATATCGTTACTGAAAACCAGACGATCTCTGTTCCTGTAACGCGAGAAGAAGTCGTCGTTGAGCAGGTTTCCGCAGGCGAGGCAAGACCGCTTTCAGGAACCATTGGTGATGAAGGCGAGATTCGCATACCTGTTTCAGAAGAAAGGGTCAGCGTGGTCAAGGAGCCGGTTGTCACTGGAGAAGTAAGAGTGCAGAAGCGCGCTGTCCAGGATAATCAACAGGTGAGCGACACAGTGAGACACGAAGAAGTTCGCGTGGAAAAACAGGGCTCGGTAGATGTAAATGACAAAATGACCGATAAAACAACGACCGATAAGACAAAGACAGGACGCAAAAAACCGGCGGCCTAATCTGCGCGTTGGCAAATCCCAAAGAGAATGCCCGCCACAGCGGCGGGCATTTTCTCTAGATCCCCTTGGGGCAATCATCCCCGCTTGGCTCTAGTCTGAGACTTGGTTGCGCTCTTCTTTCTTCCAGCGTTTGTTTTCTTGGAAGACACTCCGGCGCCACTCTGAAGTTGTGGTTCCGCTCCGGTGCGACGGCCGGAGTTGCCTCCGCCCATGGATTCTGCTCCGCGCTGATGGTGTGGTTGTTTGCTCATCCTTGCCTCCGCCTATTGACCTGGTCCATTGGATTTTTGGGCTGATTTGCTCTTCTTACCGGATTTCTGGCTGCCCGTTTGTGACTGGCCGGACGTGCTGCTGGTGTCGGCTGAATTTCCACCACTCGCGCCCGAACTAGAGGCGCTGGTTCCGCCCGATGCATCTGAGCTTCCGCCCTGCCCGTTTGCGGCTCCACCGGTTGTCGCGGCGCCCGAGCTGCCGCCCGATTGCCCGCCTGATCCACTCTGGGTTGCGCCCTGCCCAGACTGATCGGACGATCCAGCCTGCCCTCCGGCTTGGCCCGCCTGGCCGCCTGGGCCATTGCCGCCGCCGGCATTGTTGGGACTTGCCTTGGTGTTTCCGCTGCAGCCTAGCGGGAACGCGCCTGCAAGCAAAACGACCGCGAAAAGCTTGTTCATGTCGAACTCCTTTTCACTATCAGATGCGGTTGTCTGTTCGATTAGAGTTGCCCGTGATGAGTGCGGCGCTTCTTGGCGCGGAATGTGCTTTTCCCTAACCGCAAACGAAGTGAGATATGGAGATGATGGGGAGAGTGACTGGGTGAGTGATCGGGGAACTATGCTGGCCCGCGATTGCACGCAATCTGCGCCAATTTTCTAGACGCTGGCCGCGCCCGCCGACCCCAGAGGCAGGAAATACTGCGTCCCGCGGATGGGCTCACTCACCCGACGGAGCAGCTCTTGCAGGTCTGTATGGCGCTCCACGAAATCAATGTCATTGGTGTTCACCACCAGCAGGTCAGACGACGTGTAATGAAAAAAGAAGTGTTCATACGCCTTGACCACTTCTTCAATGTAGTCGTCGCTCACAGAGGTTTCACCGGCTACGTTCTTCTTGCGCAGGCGCTTCTTCAGCACGTCCGGCGAAGCCTGAAGGTAAATTACCAAGTCCGGCGCGGGCAGCTGCTCACGAAAGAGCTGGTAATAGCGGTTATAAACTTCCAGCTCGGGATCGCTCAGGTTGATGTAAGCGAAAATCTTGTCTTTTTCAAAGATGTAGTCGGCGACCACGGTCTTGCGCGACTTCGGGCCCACTTCCAGCGCTCGCAACTGCTCAAACCGGCGAACCAGAAAAGCAAACTGGGCCTGAAAGCCGGCGCCGCGCTCGCCTTCATAAAACGCGCGCAGAAAAAGATTGTCTTCCGGCTCGATCACGCGTTGGGCATTCAGCCGGTCCGCAATAATATTGGCCAGCGTGCTCTTGCCCACGCGGATGGGCCCTTCCACGGCTATATATTGAGGTGGTTCAAAAAGCTTGGCCATCGGTCATAAGTCGGCTGACTTGACGCAGCATATATGGCAAAACGTCCGCTGGCAATGTGCAATCAGTTAACAGGCTGTGGAAAGCTGACGAAGTGCTTTGTTATGAAGACTGACGAAGTGCTTTATATGAACAAAGGTACAGCTGCTTCGTCCAATCGATAAGTCGGCTCACCAGCGCCCCAGTCCCGCAGCTCCCGATTTCAAGCCTCGCCGGATTCTGCCTCCGCATCTCAATAGAAAGACACATTCAATTAAGGAGCAGCTATGCCTCATTACGGCCTTCTTCATGATCACAAACTGGAAAACGTTGACGATCTGCGCGGCGCGGAAGTATATGGCGTGAACGACAAAAAGCTGGGAACGATTGACGACGTGATTTTCGACCATTCCAACGGAGAGATTCGCTACATCTTGCTCAAGACCGGAGGCATGCTTTCCGGCAAGAGAATCATGGTTCCGGCGAACCGGGTTGAGCCCTATGGACACCATGATGACAAGTTTTATGCCGAACTGGACAAAGAACGCCTGGAGATGCTGCCGGAATTCAATAACGAGACACTGAAGAACGAGGGCGATTGGGCCAAATTCGAGAAGAATTATGAGGAGCGCTGGAATAGCGGGACCGTGATGTACAACAAGGATACAGGCCGGATCATTACGCCTCCCGCGGATGAGCAAGCCCAACCCGCTGGAGGGCAGCCGTTGAGCCAGCAAGCGCGAGAGAGCCTGAACAGGGACTTTACCCCGCAACGGATGGGCAAGCGCGACGAATTGTGGGGCGTCGGCGACTCTGGAACAGGCAAGACTACGCTACGGCCGCAAAAGGCCTCCATCGCCGGGCGGGAGGACGCAATCCTTCAAAACCAGACCCGGCAAAATGCGGGCCAGCAGAATATCGGCGAGAGACGCGTTGGGCAGCAGGCCCCCAGTCACACAGAGACTGGACGGCGGGAAGACGCAAGCCGCGAAAACCCCAATCCTCTGCCGCAGCAGACCACAAGAGAAGTTGAGGGCGTAATGAGCACCGAGTATCAGGTCTCAAGCTCGCCTGAGTCGTCCAACAAGGAGGCAATGCGTGAGCCCGGCGTCTATAAAGTCGATCGCGTCCCGGGACAAAGCGGCCAAAGCGGGCAAAGCACCACAGCAAGGCGTGATGTCAGCGAGTCGCCCAATCAGGCGCTCAATGCCAATTATGGCCGCCGCTGGATGCAGTTCCAGCAGCATCTGCGCGAACATCGTGACAAAGTAGTGAGCGGCTGCAACCTGTGTGGCACGCAGGACAAAGCAGCGTAGGCGCAGAGACGCAGCAGCTACATCTCTAAAGCTATTAGGGCCGCCGCTTTCGGACGGCCCTTTTTGTGCTTAATCGCCAGATCGTCCGATGCTCACATCTCCGCCGGCACTCGCGGTACTGTAGTTTCCTCAACCCATTGCTTTTTCTTTACATTCCGGGTACCTCCTTCATAAACTAACGTCACTCTTTCCGCTGAAGTCTTTAGGAATCCCGGTAAACTTGGGACAGGTATTCGCCCTTTTTCCGGCTTCCAGCCGGGGAAACGGTCTTGATAGGCGCCATAGCGTGACGAAGACAAAAACACAGGGCAAGAACTACGTAAACGCATTTGCCGGCGCAGTGGCGGCGCTCAGCCGCGCCGGAGAAGATCTTACCGCCCGCGTGCTGGAAATGCTGGTCACTGACTTTGACGCTGCCCGCGCCGAGCTCTGGCTCTGGGACGCCTCTTCCGGCTCCTGCTATCTCACGCATGCCCAGGGCACGGCCGCCACGCATCGGCTCGATTATGCTGCCGCGGGCGCCGGAGCAGTGGGCAAGATTGCCCACAACAAAACTATTATTGAAAACATTGTGCTCTCCACCTTCGGTGGTGACGATCTGGAATTTTCCCGCCAGGCTGGATTGACGCACATCTCCGGATATCCGCTGCTGGCCGCGGGCCAGCTTGCCGGGGTGCTGGCCATTTACACCATCGCTGAAGCCCCTGAAGACCTGCTGCTGTGGTGGCGGCTCTATTCTGAGATGAGTGCGGCCAAACTCAACAACGTTCTGGCTACGCAGGAAAAAGACAAGCGCATTAACCAGCTTTCTCTGCTGTTTGAAGCCACGCGCATGCTCAACTCCACCCTCGATCTTCCGGAGCTGCTGGAGCTGATCCTGAAAATCGCCCGCACCGAGGTAAAAGCCGAACGCGGCACGGTCTTTCTGGCCGATAACAAACGCAAAGAGTTATGGTCCATCGCCGCTTCCGGCCTTGACCATCAGGAAATCCGCATTCCTTTTGGCAAAGGCATCGCCGGACAGGTGGCCGTCTCCGGCGAACTCGTGAACACTGATGACGCATACAGACTGGAATCTTTCGATCCCAGTTTTGACCAGCGTCTCAATTACCGCACCAAATCGCTGCTGAGTATTCCCATCAAGCACCATTCCGGTGAAATCGTGGGCGTGCTGCAACTGTTGAACGCACAAAGCGGCGCCTTCTCTCCCGATGACGTAAGCTTCCTCAACAAGCTCTCTGGACACATGGCCATGGCGCTGGAAAATGCGCAGATGCATCGTGACACCATGGAGAAGCAGCGCATGGAGCGCGAACTCTCTCTGGCGCGCAGCATCCAGCATCGTCTCTTGCCGGAAGCCCCGCCCGTCGTTCCCGGGTATGACATTGCCGTGCTGAGCGATTTCTGCTTTGACGTTGCGGCCGATTATTACGACTTCATCAATCTGGGCCCCCAGTCTTTGCTTCTTGTTAGCGCGGAAGTTGAAGGCCACGGCGTTTCTTCAGCATTGATCATGGCCAATCTCCAAGCAACTTTGCGCGCGCTGGTCATGCATCTGCACTCGCTTGAGGTGCTGGCCTTTTCGCTGAATGAAATGCTTTATACCTACACCAAGGCGGGCAAACATCTCAGCGTTTTTCTGGGCCTGGTGGATACCCGAAAGAATGTTCTCCAATATGTAAACGCCGGACACATTCCTCCCATCCTGGTGCGCGGCAAGACCGGCGAAATCAAATTGCTGGAAGAGGGCGGCACCGTCATCGGCCTTTTCCCGCAGGTGGACTACACTCGCGGATCAGTGAAGCTGGAACAAGGTGATGTGCTCGTCTGCTCTACTGACGGTATTCTGCGCATCTCCGACGAGCAGAAGCATGAATACGGTCCCAAGCGCCTGGCTGATTGCGTGCGCCGCAATCGTGAACGCACTTCGCAGGGAATCGTGGATTCCGTCCTGGCTGAGGTGTCAGCCTATTCCTCCGCCAGCATGAATGACGATGACAAGGTGTTGATCGTTTTCAAGGTCACGGCCGATAAAGAGGTTGCGGTCGAAAATACCAACAACAGTAATTGATCTTTGCCGATCAGTGAAAATCAGTGTGATCTGTGTTATCCGTGGTAGGGGTTTTCTTCCTGCTATCCGTAGTTAGGCTTTGGTTTCCTCAATCACTAATTCCTGCTCTTTCCCTAGATAGCTTTTTCTGCGGAACCAATCTTCCATCGCTTCTTTCAATTTTTGCAGAGGCACGCGTGTCCCGATTCTCATCTCTCCATCGGCCACCGGGAGCGTGTCGTCAAAAATGGAATCATTGGTAAAGCTGCGCATGGAAAAATTGTCCAGCCACTTCATGGGACATCTCGCCAGCTTCCCATTCAACTCGTACTGCACTGAGATCCGCCGCGAATACATGCTGCTGTTTTCTCTCCCAATTTGGAACTGGACGCCGCGCTAGCCGCTAAGGTTTATATCAATGGTTCAACCGCATTCTTCATTTAGGACTATTCTTTCCCGTGCATTCGGACACCCAGAACGCCTCATTTCAGATGCAAAGCCATCGTATGCTCTTGAAAACAATTGCATATAAGTGGTATGGCGAGCATCACGCTCGACTGCTCCAGAAATCCAGAGTTGCTGAAAATACAGGCTTTAGCTCCTGGGGCATGGACTTGAGTAACCAGCATTTCTGCAACGTTGGGCGCATCCTAGACACTAATACTCGTACTACTTAAGTACAGAAGTAAAGGGAGTCCCCCAAAATGCCAGACCGCCGCTTACATACCGACTCAAATGAACTCGTATCCCATCTTAAGGAACTCACGACTGCGCTGACCGCCGTGCACGAAGATTTGTACTGGCTCGCCATGCAGGCACCAAACGCCAATGACAAGCCGGCTGTTCCCGCCGCTGAACTCAACGTGGATATGCTTAGCGAACTCAAAAGCGCAGTGGATGATATGCGGCTTTTGCTCTGGCAATATATTGAGACCGCCACAGAAGTAAATCCGCAGCACGTGCAGGAACGGATGGACTCACAACGCCTGCATCGCGTCACCAAATTTCTCCAACTGCTGCGCAAACGCCTGGCGCCTCCGTCTGCTGACGAACAGCCAGTTTCGTTTATTGAACGCATCAATGCCACCGTAACCCAACACCTGGGCCGCGACAAAGCCGCCTGACTTATGACTGCCTGAAGCGATGTCCGGGCTGACATTCTAAAACTGTTCAGAACTGCGTTCCCAAATGTGAGAGACGTGCCGCAAAGCACGTCTCTTTTTCTTTGAATTCTCCTGAGCATCACGGCATAAACACGGATGGCTACTGATTTCGGACCTGATTTTTTAAGCACGGATCTCTACACTGACTCGATCCGTTGAAATCGATGCTGGTCCGCGGTAAGAAGTTTCTTGATCAGTGTTCTCGGTGAAGATCAGTGGTAATAGATCTTTTACTTCTTCCCCGGTCCCGCCGCTTTCACATTCGCGGGAACGTCAAACTTCTCAAAGTTTTTGGCGAAGCGCGCAGACAGGTCGGCGGCCGCTTTGTCATAGGCCGCGGTATCTTTCCATGCGTCGCGCGCGTGCAGAAATTCCGCAGGAACGCCGGGCACTGACTTCGGTACTGTGAGCCCGAAAGCTGAATCGGTTTCAAATTCCACGTCATTCAGCTTGCCTTCAATGGCGGCGTTCACCATGGCGCGCGTGTAAGAGAGCTTCATGCGCGATCCCACGCCGTACGGGCCGCCAAACCAGCCAGTATTCACCAGCCAGCACTGCGATCCATGCTCCTGCATTCGCCGACCCAGCATCTCCGCATAAACCTTGGGACGCAAAGGCATGAACGGCGCGCCAAAGCAGGTGGAAAAACTTGGCTGCGGCTCTTTGACGCCTCTTTCCGTACCCGCGAGCTTGGCCGTATAGCCTGAGAGAAAGTGATACATGGCCTGGTCGGTATTCAGCCTTGAGATTGGTGGCAAGACGCCGAAGGCATCCGCCGTCAGGAAAATAATGTTCTTGGGATGGCCGCCGATTCCCGGAATCACCGCGCCCTCAATGTAGTCCACCGGATAGGCGCAACGCGTATTCTCGGTCCGGCTGTCATCGTTGTAATCCGGGACGTGGGTATCGGGATCAAGCGTCACGTTCTCCAACACCGAGCCAAAGCGGATGGCATTCCATATCTGCGGCTCATTTTCTTTTGACAGCTTAATGCACTTGGCGTAGCAGCCGCCTTCAAAGTTGAAAATGCCAGTCGGGCTCCAACCATGTTCGTCATCGCCGATCAGCAGCCGCTCCGGGTCGGCTGAGAGCGTGGTCTTACCTGTGCCGGAAAGCCCGAAGAACAGCGCGGTCTCGGCATTCTTGCCCACATTGGCTGAGCAATGCATGGGAAAAACATTTTTCTGCGGCAGCAGGAAGTTCATGATGCCGAAAATTGACTTCTTCATCTCGCCCGCGTACTTGGTGCCGCCGATCAGGATGATCTTGCGCGTAAAGCTCACAAGGATAAACGCTTCTGAGTGCGTGCCGTCGCGCTGTGGATCGCCCTGAAACTCCGGCGAGGAGACAATCGTAAACTCGGGGCGGTGCGTCTTCAGCTCTTCTTCCGTGGGGCGCACAAATAAGGCGCGAACAAACAAATTGTGCCATGCATACTCATTGATCACGCGGATCGGCAGCCGGTATTTGGGGTCGGCCCCGGCATACAGGTCCTGCACAAACAGTTCCTTGCCGCGCAGTGAAGCCACAACGCGGTCAAACAATGCGTCAAACTTCTCCGGGTCAAACGGCTGGTTATGGTCGCCCCAGTTCACCAGTTCGGCGGTAATCTGGTCTTTGACGGTAAATTTGTCTTTGACGGAACGCCCGGTGTATTTTCCGGTATAAGCCACGAGAGCGCCGTTATCCGCCAGCAGCCCCTCGCCCCGACGGACCGCATGTTCCACAAGCACGCCAGAGTGCAGGTTGCGATGGGTCTTATCGCTTTTGAGAAGTGTTTCCAGGGCTGAGGCTGTATCAATGGCGGGCAAAGTCGACATGGCGGAAAAGTCTCCTGTTTCTGTTGGGCCAGAGAACTGGTCGCAAGCAGCGGTTTTTGGCTGGCCTAAACCGGCTAGGCCGTTTGGATCAGCGCGTCCTGGGGCGCGCCAACTTCCTTCAGGACTGCATTCAAATTTCCAAGCGATTCATCCACCGTGAGCGTGTACATTTCGCGTCCGTGTTCATACGCGCCGGACTCAATCGCCGTTTTCAAAAAATGCCCGGCAATCTGGATGGCCAGCGGATCGGTTATCACCCGGCCGGTTCGCTCGTTGTATTCCACCCATGTTGGATGCGGCAAGGCAATCCAAACGGGACGCCCGCTGACAAGAAACTTTATATCAATAGCGTCGGCGTGCCGCGTCGCAATGGCGACAATCAGGGCCTGGTAAACACAATGGAGTCTTTGTCCAGTCCAGCGGTCGGTGGCGTGAAAGTCATCGTACATACCCTTAAAACTATATCGGAGCAGCCCCAAACCATCAATGCTAAGGCAGATGCCGGGTATGCGATGTGACCAGAATCACAGTACGGCTACAGCCTTGGCCGCTCGCCACTTATAATCATTTTGCGCGTCGCTGATGCCCATGAACAACACCATGCAGGCAGTCTGGATCTCAACCTATGGCGGCCCTGAAGTGCTGGAAATCCGCACCGTGGGCAAACCCCTGATGAATGACGACCAGGTTCTGGTCCGCGTCCGCGCATCCTCTCTCAACCGGGCTGACCTGCTTCAGCGCCAGGGTAAATATCCGCCACCACCAGGGTTTCCCGCCGAGATTCCTGGCATGGAATTTGCGGGCGAAGTGGCGGAAGTTGGCTCATCTGTTCGCCAATGGAAGCCCGGCCAGCGCGTCTTTGGTCTGATCGGCGGCGGAGCTCATGCTGAATACGTGGTTACTTATGAGCATCTGCTGGCGGAAATTCCCGCCAACCTTGACTGGACCCAGGCTGCCGCTGTCCCTGAAGTCTTTATCACGGCCCATGACGCTCTTTGGACCCAGGCTAACCTGCGTCCCGGCGAAACCGTCCTGATTCATGCGGTGGGCAGTGGCGTGGGCCTGGCTGCCGTGCAACTTGCCCGCGCGATTCAGGCGATCCCGTATGGGACCTCGCGTACCGCTGACAAAATTGAAAAGTCAAAACCGCTGGGCCTGGAAGCGGGGCTTGTCCTGCGCGAAAATTTTGACGATCTGCCGGCCGCTACAGAAAGATGGACTGCCGGTAAGGGCATCAATGTGCTGCTCGATCTGGTCGGCGGCCCTTACGTAAAAGCCAGCCAGAAAGCCATGGCTTGTCAGGGCCGAATGATTCTGGTGGGCACCGTTGCCGGCGGCAGCTACGAACTTGACGCAAGATACGTGATGAGCAAGCGTCTCCAGATTCGTGGGACAGTCCTCCGCGCCCGCTCCATGGAAGAAAAGATCGCAGCTACCCGCCTCTTCGCGGCCGAGGTCGTGCCACTGCTCGCCCAGGGAATTCTCAAGCCCAACGTAGATAGCGTGTTCCCAATCTCGGATATCGGCAAAGCCCACCAGCGCCTGGAATCCAATGAGACATTTGGGAAGATTGTGGTGATAATGGAATAGTTCCATCCTGGATTTGGTTCATTGCGGATAACAATGTAAACTTTATCCCCTATGACACCACCACCGCACTCAGGCCGTCCACGTTATAAGGTAGTGTTTGGAAAAGACGCTCAAGACTTGGAAGGCAAACTGAACGATCCGGGTTTCACTCCCGCTGGGTATGCAATTACCCACCTTGTTTTCAACTCCGCCAGGGCGGAATATCTTGTCATTCTGGAAGATGAAGGCAACGGCGGACGCTGA
>DASXJO010000065.1:0-2695 GCA_036497385.1 Candidatus Angelobacter sp.
TCCGCCACTTCTTCTTTCTTGGGCAGCTCGTCCGCTTTTGTCACCACCCAGCCATGGCTGCGCTCCAGGTGCATGCCATCGTCAGATTGATCGGCGGCGGAAAACAAAAGCGAGTAAATGCTCTTGCCGTTGCGCGCCACCGTGCCTTCGGTGTTCACAAAGTAGCGATTCAGCACGCGGAAATTCAACATGGCGCTGCTCATCTCCAGGCTGGGATCGCTGCGGAACAAATCAGATGTCGCTCGGATCTCCTGCTTCCATTTATCCAGCTCCACATCCAGCTTGGCCAAATCGCGGACCGATTGCGCCGGCTTCTCCTGCGAGAAGTCCGCCAGGTCAGATTCTGTTTCCACGTTCTTGAGCGCCGCCTGCTTTTCCGTAAAACCGCTTAGCGCGGACTTATATGCCTTGTCCGTGGCCAGCCAGAGCTGCCGCCGAAGCGCCAGTTCATCATTGTCGGTGGGCAGTACTTCCACTGCGCCCATTCCTTCGCCGAAATAGCTGTCCTGCTTGTAGTCGCCGATTCGGACTACCACGCGTACCAGCCGTCCGCTGTTGACCTGGTCGGTGCGTAGTGCGCCCAGCGTCGCATCGGCAGTGTTGTCCTGGATTTCCGTGACTTGGTAATCGATGTAATACGGCCTCTGCAACTGCCCCAGTTGCAGCTTTTCCTGTGAGCGCTTCAGCTCCGCAAGCATGGCCTTGAGCACCGCATCGCCATGATCGTTTGTAGAAACCGATGCCGCCGCGGGCGTCGCGGCACTATCGCCTGCGAGTCCAACCGCTGAAAAGATAATTACCAGTAGAAGAGTTGAAATAAGGCGGCGCATTAGTGCACCTCCGGCTTGCTGGATTGCTGGTTTGCGATCTCGGTTTTCTCTAAACCCGGCGGAGGCAGCAGCGGCGGTCGCTCATGCCCTTGCGAAACCTTCTGTACCTCAATCTCTGAAAACAACATCGCCGGCGCTGCCGCGGCCACTGGCACGGAACCCGACTCCGCTCCGCACTCGCCGTTGAAAACATCCATTTTCTGCCCCGTCAGCACAATCCGGTTCAGCGCGTTCAACGGCGTTCCAATAATGTCTACGCCACGCACTAGTTCATCCGGACGTCCATCGGGATAAACCTTCCACACCATCAGCGGCATCACCTGAAATGCCTGCGGCATGTTGCGCATCGTCAAGGTAAAGCCGCCCGCGATATCTTCAAAGTAAAGCCCAAATGGCTTTTTCTGTTTTCTGATCTCGTTGATCAACTCCTGCCGCAGCTGTGAATCCGCCACAGTCTTGTTCGAGCGGACAATCAAATTCCCCTGGCGACCAACCGGCATCATGCCTGCCTGCCCGCGTCCATGTCCGTTCGATTGCAGAAAGCCTTTTACCGGCATGCGCGACATCAGGAACTGCTTCAATATGCCGTTGGAAATCAGCTCCACTTTTTTGCTCTTCTCGCCTTCTTCGTCATAGCTGTAATTGCCGCTTAGCTCCACGCCTTCCAGCTTCGCCAGCGTTGGATCGTCTTCCACGCTCAAAAATTTCGGCAACACGGCCTGACCGATCATTTTCGTAAACGTCTGGCCTTCATTCTCTCCGCGTTGCCGCTGCCCTTCCAGCCGATGTCCAACGACTTCATGGAAAAACACCGCAGCCGCGCGCCCGGAAAGCAGCGCTGGCCCGTTGAAGGGTTCCACCACCGGCGCTTTCTTCAGCTTTTGCAGGTCTTGCGCAATCTTTTCAATCTTTGCCGCGATCTCCTGCTCTGGCGCCAGCTTGTCAAAGGTGGACGCATCAAACGTCTCTGATCTTGCCAGCTCCATCCCGTCGGACGAGCGCGTGCTCCCCAGCGCCAATACCCGGATCAGCGGACGTGAATCCACCAGCCGCGAGCCTTCACTGGACACAAAGTAGCGCGTTGTATCCTGCACCAGCAGCACTACCGTGGAGCTTTCAATATCTGGATATTTTTTAAAGATAGAAGACAGCCTGCGCACTCGCTCCTCCCACTCATGCTGGTCAAACTTGGGAGGAACAATTTCTTTCCCGATATAGACCTGCGGCTTCTCCGCTGAAAAATCCGGCGACGAATCTTCTTCATCCGCGCGGACCTTGGTATTCGTCTTCACCTCAAGAAATCCTTGCGCGGCTTTCTTGTACATCCGGTCGGTGTTGATCCACAGCACGCGCGCAATCGCATCCGCTTTGTCTTCCAGCGGCAATGAAGCCGTGGTCACGGCGTTAAACCTGTTCTCACCATGCGTGTTGTCCAGCTCACGGCTCCCCACGCGGACAGAAACGTCAACGGTGCGATCATGCCGTTTGATGTTGGCCATCATCGCGCCATTGCTGGCCATAATGACGGAACCAAAATCTTCATTGCCGGCATAGCTGATGAAATATGGCGCAGGATCGGCCTTGCTCAGCGAGCTCATCGCGCGATCCAGTTCCTGCTGCAGCGTGTGCAGCAATACCGGGTCGTTAGCGCCGGCCGCTGCGGTCTGCCCCAGCATGGCCGGCGCAGACAAAGACAATAGTAGACAGAGAAAATATGACTTCAGAGATGACATGGCTAAGAGAAGTGTACCTCAAGCATTCAGCAGCGGAAATGTTACCTTAGGTGTCTTCCGCAGTCTCGAGCGAAAGCGAGAGATCCCTATGATTAAGAACTGTATAGGGTTGGGCCAAAGTGGGTAATACGC
>DASXJO010000066.1:0-11654 GCA_036497385.1 Candidatus Angelobacter sp.
AGTAAGCTGCAAGGAGCCGCGTAAATCTTTGCCGCCCATCATCAACGCACAAGCGATTGCGAAGGCTTATGGCGCGTCGCCTCTGTTTGAAGATATTTCATTCACCGTCTCTGAAGGCGACCGCATTGGGCTGATCGGGCCGAATGGCTCGGGCAAATCCACGCTGCTGGGGATTCTTTCTGGCGACATCGAGCCCGACAGCGGCGTGGTGGCGGTGCGGCGGCACACGCGATTGAGCTATGTGATCCAGGATTCACAGTTTGCGACGGGTGAAACTGTGCGATCAGTGGTGATGAAAGCGCTGGAACGGAGCGCGGTTCCAGAAGCCGAACGCGCTGGTCGTTTGTTTGAAACGCTAGGACGCGCAGGTTTTGAAGACTTTGATGCGCAAGCGGCGTCGCTTTCTGGAGGCTGGCGCAAAAGGCTGGCGATCGCCGAAGCGTTGGTGCAGCAGCCCGACGTGTTGCTGCTGGACGAGCCGACGAACCATCTTGATCTTGAAGGGATCGAGTGGCTGGAAGAGTTGCTGCGCGCTGAAACCTTTGCGTGCGTGGTGGTGAGCCATGATCGCTACTTTCTGGAGAACGTGGCCACGCAGACCGTGGAGTTGAGCCGCGCTTATCCGGGCGGGCTGTTGCGTGTGCCCGGAAACTACAGCACGTTCCTGATGCAGAAAGAAGAGTTTCTGCGGGCGCAGGAAAAACATCAGGACGCGCTGGAGAATAGAGTTCGCACAGAGATTGAATGGCTGCGGCGTGGACCCAAAGCCCGAGCGACGAAAGCTAAAGCGCGCATCGACAATGCGAACAGGCTGATTACCGAACTGGCTGACCTGAACACCCGCACACGCACGGCAAACGCGAAGATTGATTTTTTAGCCACTGACCGCAAGACTAAACGGCTGGTGGAACTTGACCATGTGAGTTACGAGATTGGCGGGCGCACGCTTTTTGCCGATCTCAATTTTATTTTTACGGCGGGCAAGCGCGTCGGGCTGGTGGGCCCGAACGGCAGCGGCAAGACCACGCTGCTGCGTCTGCTCCGCGGTGAGCTGCAGCCGACCGAAGGCGAGATTCGTCACGCGGACTTTCTGCGCGTGGTGTACTTTGACCAGAATCGCGTGCTTGATCCTGACGTGACATTACGCCGCGCACTCGCGCCGGACAGCGATGCTGTTGTCTATCAGGACCGCGTTGTTCACGTGGCTTCATGGGCAGCTCGATTTCTGTTTAGCGGTGATCAGTTGAACCAGCCGGTAGGCAGGCTTTCCGGCGGCGAGCGCGCGCGTGTGTTGATCGCCCAGCTTATGCTTCAACCGGCTGATCTGCTGCTGCTGGACGAGCCGACGAACGATCTCGATATCCCTACGCTGGAAATCCTGGAAGAAAGTCTGCTGGAATACACTGGCGCGCTGGTGCTGGTAACGCATGATCGCTACATGCTGGACCGCGTTTCCACCATGGTTCTTGGCCTGGACGGACGCGGCGGCGCGGAAAGCTTTGCCGACTATCTGCAATGGGAAGAGTGGCAAGCCCAGAGCAATCAGCCGGCGCGCGCGGAGAACGGTCGCGCGGAGATCGATGGATCGGCAATGGCAAAGCCGGCGAAAGCGGCAGAAAGTTCCGGCAAGAAGAAGCTCTCCTACCTTGAAGCGCGCGAGTTTACCACCATGGAGCAGCGCATTGCGCAGGCCGAAGAAACGCTGCAACAGAAGCGCGCCGCGGCGGAAAATCCATCTATCGCCAGCGACGCAGCGCAGTTGCTCAAAGCGCACGCAGAGCTGGAACAAGCGCAAAAAACGGTGGATCAACTTTATAGCCGATGGGCGGAACTCGAATCCAAGCAAAGCTGAAGCGAACCGAGCTGGCGACAAAAATTGATTGGGTGATGTAGCTGCACCTGACATCGTTGGACTTCAGTACAACTCACGCGAGGAAACGATAAAAACCCGCTCCACCACCCGCACCCTTTCTTTGATGCATGTCCTTTTTCCGGAGTAGTCTCAGCAGCGAACGCGCCGAAACTCACCAGATTTACCGAGCTGACCACACTACCGAAGCTCACCACAATTACCGAATCTCACCACATTATTGCAGTTGCAGGCTCTCCAGCATTTTCTGGTATGTGGCATGGAGCTGGTTAAAGTCGCGTTCGGGTGAAACAAATACCAGATACGCCAAGCCGCCTTGCGGGCGCGGAACAGTGACCAGCCAGTCGCGTTCAGGCAGCGGCTGTCCGTTCTGCGTCAGTGGAGATTTGCCGGAAAGTTCCAGCGACCGCCCTTGCGTGCCGTTAATGTCAATCGGTTTCATGTCACCGGAAATCGTCATTCCAGGATTTTCCTGTGCCATGCCCTGCGCCAGCTTTTGCGTTGCGTCGTCCAGCGACCCGCCGCCACTGCTTGGCTGATTGCCAACAATCGCGCCATAAGCAATGCCGGTTTGCGCCTGCGCAGAAGGCGGTCCGATGATCGTCATAGTTGAGTCGCCCGCCACCTTCCAGTTATCAGGGTAATAGATGGTAAAGCCCTGGCCTTCATGCCGGGTCAAATGTCCGCTCGGCTTCACGTCTTTGAATGAAACATTTTCCGCCGCTGCGCCGCCTGAACCAGCTGGAGCATTGCCGCTTGCCGCGCCGTTGCCCTGGTTCGACGAAGATGACGACGGCAGATTCGCAGGCATCACATTGTTCTTTTTATTCTGCTGCTCCCACGTTCCGGCCTTTGCGCCGTTGGCGATCTCCTGCGCGCTATAGCCCTTCACCTTCAGCGCGGCCTGTTTTATCTGCGGAAATTCAGCGCTGTTGGTCATGTAGCTTTTCGGCGGCCAGTTCCGTACTTCCTGTTGGATCGCCTGCTGCCGATTTCCTGGATTCGGGTGGTCGCTCAGCAGCTGCGGTCCACCTTTGCCGTATTTCTGTTCCAGCTTCTGAAAGAAATCGGCCATCGACTTGGGGTTATATCCCGCGCGATACATTATGATCGCGCCCACCGAATCGGCCTGGGCTTCATCGCCGCGCGAATATTTCATCAGCATGGTGCCCGCGCCAAACTGTATGCCCATGCGAGCCAGGCTGCCCAGCCCGCTCTGTGGCAGCACCGCGCCGGCCAGCCCGGCAATAATTTGCGCCACTGACGCTTTGGGCGCCTGCTTGGCGGAGTGCTGCATGTACACGTGCGACATTTCATGCGCCAGCACGCCGGCCAGCTCAGCTTCATTGTCGGCGGCCTGTATCGTGCCCACATTCACAAAGATTGGTCCGCCCGGCAGCGCAAAAGCGTTGATGTCTGCCGCCGGAATCACATGGAACTGGTAGGGCCATGTCCGGTCCGCCGGAATCACGCCCGCAAGCTTCTTGCCCAGGCGCTGAATGTATTGCGTCTCCGGACTGGAATCCGGCAGCACCGGCATCTGCTTATAAACTTCGCCCACTGCTTGCAGGCCAAGTTGTTGCTGCTGCTCGCGGGTCATGCCCGTCTTGCCCGGATCAGGCAGCTGCGGGACTCCAGCAGCCTCCGCCTGCGCTTGCGTCATAAAGGCCAAAGGCTGCGTCAGCACCAGAGCCAAAAGCAGCGCCAGCATTCTTGCGGAAAAGTTGCGTGTTTGCATAAATATCCCTCTATTATCAAGGCTGACGAAGCGGACAGGGAACCCGTGTGTATTGGATGCAGCTGGAAATTATAGAAGATGTATCCCCCGATCGTCGGTACTCTCGCGCTTGTTCGCCTTTGTCACCATAAAATTCCTACTTTTTCGACCTCATTCGATCAGTGGCTCTCGCCTGATATGATTCTTCCATGTGCGGCTATACTGGCTCGGTGACGTTCACCTGGGATGCCCGGAAAGGTTTGGCCAATCTCAAGAAGCACGGCGCGTCGATTTTAAGGAAGCGGCCAGCGCTTTTTACGATCCTTTGTCCACTACGTTTCCTGACGACGACCATTCCGAAACCGAGCAGCGCTTTCTCACTGTTGGAAGGTCAGCACGCGGGACCGTTTTAGTTGTGGCGCATACTGAAGAGGATGATACGATTCGAATTATCAGCGCCCGTGCGGCTACCCGACGCGAGCTAAAGTTCTATGAAGAAAACTGATCGAAATGCGAACGGCGAGATGCGCCCAGAGTATGACTTTGCGGCGATGAAAGGCGGCGTCCGGGCCAAGTACCTAAAGCGGCTTCGCGAACGGACCAATATCGTGGTGTTGGAACCGGAGGTCGCGGAAGCCTTTCCCAATGAACAGGCCGTGAACCAGGCCCTGCGCGGGGTCCTGGATACTGCGCGGGCCGTTCGGCGCACCGGCGGACTTGCCAATAAGGCCCTGCATTCTCCCACTGCCAAGCGGCGTAAGAAGGCCGGCCCACTCCGCAGACCTCGAGGGTGACTGGCGTGTGCAATGTTGCCGACCAGAAAAAGATGCTGGTGCAACTGCGTCAGGCAGACCGGTAGGTCAAGTCCGGGCACTACATCCCGCATGAGGACATGAAGGCGTGGCTGCTTTCCTGGGCACTGACCACGAGCTGCCGCTGCCAAGATGTGTTTGCGGCCAAAGGCATGACGACGGCCCACTGTGCCGGTAGAAATCGTCTGGTCACCGCTGGCGTTGGCGCGGCTTCAGGAAAATCGCGCTTACGTGGCATTGGTTTACTTGACTAAAGACAAGCCTCAGGCAGCCGAGCGGCTGGCCACAAGAATCGTCGCCGTCGTTGAAGCTTTTAGAACCGTCCTCGCCTCGGGCGCGCCGGGACCGAGCCGGGCATCCGCGAGTTGATCATCGGCGGCACTCCTTACATTGTTCTCTATCGTGTGCGGGGCCAGCGAGTGATTATCAGTACCATTTGGCACGGAGCGCAACGGAAAGAGTTGTGAAGGGATCTCGAGCGACTGTTGCAAGGCGTATTCGCACATCGGTTCCCGCCTATCCAGCACTCCAAACCCCTGTCTTCCTGAGCGAAGCGCTGCGATACCGCTGTAGCTCATTCGACTGCTGGGCGCGTAGTCGAAGGACCCCGAGGATTTTTAGCACACCCAGACCGCATCAGGGAGCTCTCTTGATGAAATGTCCCTGAAACCGTATTCGGTGCTTATAAAGGAGCAAACCCTGTGAAGTGGCTTACACCTTATCCGATTCCGCGTCCTGCTGCTGAGATCGCATCCCTGATTTCCTTCCTCATGCTGCTGGTTTGGCCTTTGTGGCAGGAAACCACCATCTCTTTAAATGCAACGTTCGAAGAGTCGTTTACTGGGAACATACACGAAACCTGCATATTGTGATTTTGATCCCTGCGGCACATAGTAGGAAACATCACAGTGCAGTTGAGCTGGCTGAATGGTGGGATCGCTGTCACTTGCTAATAGCACCCTTTTAGCTGTCAATGTCACTCTGCGTTTACCTTTTCCAGCGATTTCAGTTCCAGCGAAGTTGTACGTTGGCTTTTGGTCACGATACACGAATGATTGCAGTTCGGCACGTCCATAAATTGTGCAGGGTAACATTCCCGAGTTTTCCAGTTCGATGTGGATGTCGCAGACCGTTCCCATTCGTATTTCAGTCTCAACGTGAAATAGCAGATTGGGAGTATTGAGATCGCGGAACCTTTCTATTTCCTGATTCAATTGAGAAAGCTCGGCAGCATGATTGCTGTTTGCCTCGTCAATTGCCTTTTGATGATTGCGTTTTTCCTCTTCCAATTCATGCTGGGCTCCTTCTTTGGCGGTGACTTGCCGATTCCATACCTGAAATGCAGCAACAATGATTCCGCCAATGCATACTGCCCAACCCACTTTTGGTGGGATTACGTGGCCTGTGAGTGCCCACATACCGACTATGCCAATAAAAAACCCGCCAGTTACCCGGGCACCCCAGGTCTTGCACATCTCAAACGTGAACTGGACAATCCGTGTAAGCATGATGCGTTTACTTGAAACGGAAAAGGCCGAATGGAATTGAATATCGGGTAACAGTAAGAGTGTCGCTAGATTCGGCCAGTATTGCAGTCACGACGGGTCTAACTCTTGCCTTGATGGCTGCGCTGACCTGCTCGAACCATGGCCCTCTTTCCCTAGGTATCGCAGCCAGAAACTTTTCGAATGTTTTAAGCACGCTCCATTCCATGTGATCGGGATACCATTTGTTGTCCAATGTGATTCGGGCTTTACTGATGTGGGCCAATCGCTTGTGGAGACGCTTTCCTTCCACTTTATCCGATGCCCAAACATCAGTGGTTTTCCAATTCGAATCGCTGGTGTAATCCTTGGCCTTTATGTCGTCTGTCTCAATTTGATTGGTGACCTTATTTTTCTTTGTGTGCTTCTTCTCATCGTTCAGGAATTCCCTCAAATTGCGATAGTGCAGCAGGAACGACTCTAATGCACAGTTGATTGCCACCTGACAGACGTCTTGTGCAGCTTGGTCTTCGACGGTTTTCTGTTGCTTCTGGGCATGGTCATATAGATCATGGGCTTGCATAAGAGCCAACACTTCATGATTAATATGTCTGGCCATTTGTTGGAGCTGTTGAGGTGTTGGTGGATCGGGATCCGGCAAATTCGGTTTCATCTCTCTTTAGCCTTTTAAATTTCTGAAAGTGCTTGGATGACCGGAGGCAATAAAACCGTCCTGGTCCTCCTTTGCTGCGTACTGAAAAATCTTGTCGTACATCTCTTTGCCCTGTTCGTGTGTGACTTGATAGTCGTTTTTCGAAGGAACTCGCCCTTTAATGATCTGTTCCTTGCTGCGGAAATCGACAGGATAGGCACTCGAGGCTGGATTTACCGGAAGGTCAAGAACCAACCTCGCTCTGGATTCGGTGTAATCATATTTGGCGTATTGATGAATTGGAGCAAGCGGGTAGTCGTCCATGGGTTGAAATGCCAAGACTGTCCCCAAAGGCCAAAAAGTGAATTCAGCAACCACACAGGTTCTCTTCTTGATGAGATCGTAAAATCCACCAATGCCGGTTTTGCGTCCGCTCGCGCCTTTGACGCCAAACGCATATACATACCAATCTGGCGGGAAATCTTGGTTGCGGGAACTGCGAAGAAATTTCCGTAACCACGGGTGAGTTTTGACGAAGTGCTGGCCGTTGGCGGAAACGTAATTCATTACAACTTGCTTGAGAATGCTGAGAGGGCGGTTGACATTACACGGAGAGTATCGCCGTCCGCTACTTTGTCCACGTTTTCGGCAATGTCTTTTATCAACTCGGCATAATGCGTTCCGTATTTTGCACCTGTCCAGTTGTTGCATTCTCCGCACAAGCTGCGAACCGTCCAGCCGTGTACAACTTCCCCCTGCCATATCACTTGCCCCACCTTCTCCGTGAGTTTGTCGACTGATTGGAGCAAAATGTCGTGGTCGTTAAAAGCGGAACGAGGAGGAGTGTGTTCTAAGGTGAGCACACGATACTCACCGCAAAGCCAGCAATGCCCTTCGATTTTCGGTTTCACAACTTCAACCCTTTCAGAGGATTGTAGCTCGATTTGATATTCGCCGCAAATTTGCTAGATCTCCGCTTTTTCTTTGAGACAGGGATGGTAAAATATTTTTTCTTTTGGGAGCATCCAATATCAAAGGGAGGGAAAATGCGATGTCGGACGATAAAACCAAGCGTAGACCGCAAGACAGCAGCCGAGTCAGTTTGAGCGAGCCCTACGAAGTGGAATATTGGACAAAGAAATTCGGTGTTCCGAAATCAGAACTCGGCATGTTGGTGATGAAGCACGGTAACTCCGTGAAGAAAATTGAAGAGGCGTTGAACAAGTAGCAGAAAAAACACAGACGCGTCTGAAATCTAATGGCTGCGTAGAGGGTCGGGTGCCGCTTCGTTAGTAAGCCATAAAACAGATCACTTCCTTGCGCCGCAGGCCCGCGCGCAGCGAAGCGGAGCGTGCATAAGAGCTCTTACTCCATTGCTCTTTCCAAAATCGCATCGACGTGGATTTGCGTAGTATCCAGGTAGGGAATTCCCAGCAATGAGTTGTCTGTGAGGATCAGCGGCAGTTCAGTCCCGCCGAGGACAAGGGCCTGAATGCCATCTTGTTCCTTCATCCGCGTGGCGATGGCCAGGAGTCCGTCGCGCGTTTCTGGCAGGAACTTTCCGGGAATCAGTTCATGGATGTATTTATCGTGGATGTAATCTTGTTCGTCGGCGGTGGGCACAGCGAGCTCAAGCCCCTCGCGGGTGAAGACCTCAGGATAAAAGCTGCCATGCATGGTGAAGCGCGTTCCCAGCAGGCCCAGCTTCTTGAAGCCGCGCGCTTTGGCTGATACGCAGGTGGCTTCAACAATGCTCACCAGCGGAATGGGAGAGCGTCGGGCGATGTCATCAAAAACAATGTGCGGAGAGTTGGCCGCCAGGAAACCAAACTCTGCTCCCGCCCGGTGCAGGCGCACCACTTCCGGAGCGATGTATTCAGTCAGCTCATTCAGTTGATTGCGTCCAAGCAGGTCCAAACCTTTTTGCAGGTCAATGCTGTTAATGATGATGCTGGGCGCGGGGCCGCCGGGATTGCGCTTCTGCGCGCCCTCCAGCAAGCGCCTGTAATAGTCGATGGTCGATTCAGGCCCAATGCCGCCGATCATGCCGATGATTTTCATTCATCACGCTAGATGTGCGGCGGAGTGGTGGCGATTCTGATTATTGTCCCGCCCGCGATGGACATTGATAGTTACCGCGGATCAACGCGAATGGGGGAAGAAGGAACTCACCACGGAGGCACGGAGACACGGAGAAATCGTAAGAAAAATCTGACCACTGGTCAACACTGATGACACGGATTAGCGCTAGCCCGATCAGCCTCGTCGCGATCAGACTGAGACGCAGCAGTGCTGCGTCTCTACGTTGGATTCATCGCGATACCATCGGCTGCGTTAACCTATGACTGCTTCAGATCTGCTTTAGTCTCTCACCACTTCAACATTCGTTCCGGCGACCGTCATCTTGATCACCCGATATTGATCGTCCACCCACAACACCCACTGTGCGGAGTCGGAGTCGCGGCCCGTCTCGTTAAGCCATGTGAGAGATTGCGGGCCGGTCATATCCAGCTTAACTTTGTTGAGCTCGCGCTCCACGCCTTTGATCATCACTTTGCCGGGGCCCAGCAGTTCAAGAGTTGCGTTGCCGGAAAGATGCTGCCGGGGAACAAGAATCACGAACTTGCCGGGGCCGCATGCCAGAGCGTTTCCGTCGCGGCGGCAGCCGTTAGCCAGATACCACCACAGCAGGACTTCACGCTGGGAGAAAAAGTTATCGTCAAGGATGATGGTGGAAAGAGGCAGCATGTGGGGGACGTCGAGTTTTTTCTGGTCGGCGGGCGTAATGTGCTCCACCAGCATCTCGTCCTTGGGCTCCACGGAAGATTCTTCTTTCTGCGGAACGGTGGCGTGCCAGTTGTAGGAGCGCAGCTCGCCTTTGGCCGTGACCTGCATTTCAGCGCTCTGGGTGGCCTTGAAATGGCCATCGTCAAACTTGATTTCAGAGGATGCGGTGGAATAAGAGCGGGCATGGTCGGCGTTGGGCGTTTCCGTGATGTTGAATGTCTCCGTGCCTACGCGCTTGCCATTCATAAAAATGCCGAAGCTGCCGGAATCAGCCACCTTGGCGCTGCTCTTTCCTTTGTCCTTGGTCTGGTCAGCCGCGTTAACACAGATGGATGTGGCGAGCACCGCGCTTAGAAGAATGGCGAGCTTTACTACTTTCACTTTTCTACCTCCGAAATTCTGTTTCTACTTTTCTGTTCTTACGTCTGCCGATTGCAGCAGCCGTTCAATTTCCGCCGTGACCTGCTCCACCGATTTATTCAGCGTTTGCACAGTGAACCGGGCCAGAGCGTAATCCGCGCGACGCGCGGCAAACAGCTCGTTAAACCTTGCATCGTGCTGCGCCAGCGGACGGACTCTGTGTTCACCCTGGCAGCGCCTCCGCAATTCCTCAACCGGAGCTTCCAGCAAAACGGTGATTGCCCTGGCGGAATTCAGTGCGTCACGATTTTGCTTCTGCACGAACGCTCCGCCGCCCAGCGCTAATATAAGATCGCTGCCGCCCTGATGATCTTGCAGCAAAGCCGCGAGCGCCGTGCTTTCCATGCGTCGAAAAGCGGGTTCACCGGAAGAAGCAAAGATCTCAGCGACGCTTGTACGCTCGCGCTGCTCGATCACGTCGTCCAGGTCCAGAAAATTCCAGCGCAGCTTCTTGGCCAGTGCGCGCCCGACGGTAGTTTTTCCCGCGCCCATAAACCCGATAAGAACCACGCATCGCATTCAGTTGCGGGAATCGCGGCATGCGCCGGGCTGGCGGGCGTGGAGAACGGCCATCATTATTTTTAAACGCGCTACTTTTAAGCGCTGCTGATTTATTGCTTCTTCACGCGGATTTTACCACTGAAAGACTGGAGCTCAACCGAAGATGAGCCGGAATTAGAGGTACCTGCGAAGGAACGTCCTTGCTGGGGGACAAAAGACGTATGAGGTTTTTGCCGTAGAGGAAAATCGTTTTCAACCGTGCCGGTGGTGGAGCGGGCCGTGAGATCCACGGACGCCGTGGCGGGCAAAGTTACGTCGATTGCGCCGCTATGCGTGGTGAGAATGTAATTGCCGCCGCCAGAGCAATTACCTTGATAGTCGATATTGCCGCTGGTGGTGCCCGCGGTAACGCGCTGGCCGTTAACATTTTTTAGCTGGACCGCGCCGCCCGTGGATTGAACATCAACGTGGCTCATGGTGACATCCTGCAGATTGACAGGCGCTGTGACGCTGCGAACGTGCACATGAGATTTTGCAATGTTGTGGACCGTGATCTGGCCGGTTTCAGACGACAAGCCAATATCTGCGCTGATGCCGTCGGCTGTGATGGGCGCGGAAGTAGTGCTTACATTTACTGAAACGCCGGCGGGGACGGTAACGTCGTAATCAACTTTGGCTTCATCCGCCGTGGGCTTCTCACCAGGGAGAGCGTGGGTAAGAAGCTCAACGCGCTGCTTGTTGTCCGTGGTGCTCTGATCGACTTCAACTTTTGCGGAGTGCACGGTGTACGTGACGAGCAACTGTCGTCCGGCGCCGGAATGCAGAGCGATGGAGCCGCCACCGCTGACGATGTTGACGGTGCCGCCCGGAGCGATATCAATGCGGGCTTCCTTGCGCGAATCGGCGGCGTGGGCCGCCAGTGCGGCTGCAGAAAAATAAATGGCGAGGCTTGCTGTAGCCAGCACAGCGCGGGTTGCGGCGTTAGACTTCATGGCCGATTACTGCCTCCTCATCCGTTCAGGGTAACGAACGGGCGGTCGCCATCTGGTACACCATTTCTTTCTGCTCGTACGCATTCTGCAACAGCTCTTGCGCGGATGCGTCACTGGGATCACTCTTGGCAGCCTGTTCAGCGTCCGCAATATACGCGTTCACGTCGCGCAGGCTGGCTTCATAGGCGCGCTGCGCTTCCGGCGACGGCTGCGAAAGCTGGCTGATCAACTGCTGATCGTCAGAATTAAATTGTGTTGAATCCGCAACGCTATTCTGCGCCGACAACGCGGTTTGCTGCAAGGGAGCTGAATTGTATTTGGTAAGTGCGACGGCAAAGAGGATCAGCGCCGTAAGGGCCATCAGCCAGCCTAGGGGAGTCCAGTTTTTCGCTTGTGTTTGAGAGGTCGAGTTTTTCTGT
>DASXJO010000067.1:0-3023 GCA_036497385.1 Candidatus Angelobacter sp.
GATTTCATCCGGCGGAATAAAGTTCACACCCTGCGGTGTGGGCACTGGAGTCGGGAGCGGATACAGGAACGGAGTTGATCCGCCCTTGGTCTCCCAACGCAGCAGCATGGCGTTGTCCTCATGCACCGTGTTGTGGCAGTGCTCCATGAACATGCCGCCCCAATCGCGGAACTGCATGGTCAGGGTGACGCTTCCGCCGGGACGCAGGCGATACACGTCCTTGCGCCCTTTTTCCCAGGCCGGAACGTTAGCGGCGCTACCGTTGCGGGCCAGGATCTGGCCTTCTTCAAAGTGGATGTGAATGGGGTGGTCCCATCCACCGCCACCGTTCTGCAGGGTCCATACCTCGCGCGTGCCATATTGCGGCGCCGCGGAGATGCGTCCAAAGCATGCGTCTTGCGTTTGTCCCTGCTGGTCTGTCTTGATGCCCCATGGCCCTGGCTGCCCGCCGGCTCCGGTGAGGTAGCACGTATCCGGGTTCGTCAAGTTTTGCTGAGCTCCACTATTGAACTCAAACACGCGAGTGCGTGACACCGGGATATTCGTCAGATCCGGGTTGGGGATCAACTGCGCCGGCACCTGGCTCTTGTCGGCACTGGCTGGATTCCGCACAATGCGGAACTCCAGGAACTTGCCGATGCAGGGATCGTTGGATTTGCCCGCAAGCGCATCGGCAATGGTTAGGTCCTTGGAAGGCCCCTTGCCGTCCTGGTGTTCGCACAAGTTCACCAGCCAGAATTTGTCGCCCACTTTAGCCTTGTTAGAGGTAAAGTCGATGACGATGTCGTACCTTTCGGCGATGCCCTGCTCATCTAACTGGGTGAGCGACACCGGCGTCGGCAATAAATTGCCGTCGTTGGCGATTTGGATCATCGGTACGGCGGTGCCGTTGGCGTCGACGCAGCAGATCTTGAAGAACCGCGAGACGCTGGCGTTCAGGATGCGGAAGCGATACTTGCGATGCTCCACTTCGAAGTACGGCTTGTAAAACAGGTTCACGGTCATTGCATCGCCCAGGAACCCGTCGAAGTCGAAGATGTCGAAGTATAGTTGTCCGCTGGCATCAAAGGCTTTGTCGGCCACCATCAAGTTCACGTCATATTCCAGGTTCCCAAAGTCCTTGAGGGTGCCGGAAGGCAGGCGCAGGTTCACGCCGTCACTGATGCTCTCATTGCCACGGTCCAGGCCGCTGTAGATGTTGAACATGGCCGCGTTGCCCTTGTACACGTTCTGAGAAGTGAAGCTGAACATGTGGTCGTGGAACCAATGGGTGGACATGGTTTCGCGCCAGTCACCAGGGATTTTGGTGAGGCCGCCGCTGCCGTTGGGAGTGCTGGCCCTGAGGTCAGTTGCGCCGGTGTTAATGCTGGTGAAGCCGCCAAGCTTAATTGGCCAGTGATAGTCATAGAACTGGTTGGGGAAGAAGAACGCTCCGGTAAAGCCATCGTTTTCCGCGCCGTGGTGCCCGTTGTGCTCATGCGTGCTGATGGTGTTGCGCCCGAAGCCATTGTTCTGCGTCACATCCGCCGGCAGCCCGTTGAAGTGGCGGAAGAGAATCGGTTCGCTGTACTTGCCCAGGACCAGCTTGGGCGGAATGGTTCCATTGAAAGTCCAAACCGAGTTGGCGTTCTGAACGGGCATGTTCGGATGGAACTTCAGTGGAATGGGCGTGGCCGGATTGATGCCGGAATTGAAGTTCGATGCGACCTGTGGATTGTAAACAGTGTTTGCCCTGGCGCCTTGCTGGGTCGCCACATATGCCACTGCCGGCGGGAACTGACTAAACGATTGGTGCGCCCAGACGTCTCCGGGAGGACGGCCTTCAATCGGTCCGGTTCCGCCGCCCAATAGTGGGTCGACGGCTTGCTGTGTCTGGTTGGATAATGCCTGCGCCAGCGGATTCAGCGCCGTGGGCGCGAGCCGCGGCAGAACATCAAAGCGGCCCATGGCTTGGGTGAAAGGTTGTGCGCCAAACAGCGGGCTGGGGTTTGCGCCCGTGGGAATGCTGCCATAGACGCTGCTGACGAACGGGTTCAGGCCGTGGATCGGGGCCAACAGGCCGCCGGTTGTGATGAGACCCATTTTGATCAGGTCGCGCCGGTTGACCTGGCCATGAGAGAACGCTTTTATGATTTCACTGCGGTTCTGGCGTGCGTTCTCCGCTTCTCTTACGCGTGCCCGGGATGCGTTTTCCGGAAGGAAAAATCCATCTTCTCTATGATTCATGTGGCTGCTCTCCGTCTTTTTGCAGTTTTTTGTCTGCGTCAAATGGCCGGCTGCGATTTCTCGCCGTCTGCCTGTCTCTTCATCACCCACCCGGAAGGGATTGCCAAGTCTGTTTCTCAGCAGCTTGGCTGGGGTTGTGGGTTAAAGGTGTTTGCTGCCGGAAGCAGGTAAGCCTGAAACGCGCTGGTTGCCGTTTTCAGATCGTTGAACCGTTTCACTGTCTGTCCCGTTTATGGATGGTCTTTCATGAATGCAAGCGTATGCAGGTTATCTACTGTTTGCCCCACCGTGGTCACTGTGCCTTTGCGAATGTTGACTTCCACCAGGAAAGTGCCGCTGGAAGGGATGGACGTGTCGAAGTTGAGCCCGTAGTAATGGTTATCGATGGGATTGAAATCTCCGAGGGCCGCGTTTGTTGGCGGCGACAATTGCCTTGAAGAAAGCGCCGTTCCATTCAAGGGATTGAGGAGGTAAGCGGTTTGGACCAGAACACCGCCCACAAATTTGGGGCTGTCGATATTCCACAGGGCATCCAGATCGCTGAACGAAAGGCCGTTCTGGGAAGTGTTGATCCCGGTGTTGGTGAACTCGGTTGCGACGCCGGTGGTTTTGTCAATCCGTACAAAAGTATCGGTAACTCCGGGACCGAACTCGTCATACCAGCCGGCGATGTTTCCAAATGAATCAACCGTAATGGAATGGACGGGAGAACCCGCGGTCCCTGGATCGATATCCAATCCGAAATTGACAACGCTTGCATTCACGGGCGTACCTGCTCCCGTATTGGGATCGATCGT
>DASXJO010000068.1:0-1542 GCA_036497385.1 Candidatus Angelobacter sp.
CCTGGATAAGAACGATTACATCGTTGGCATGGCCGTCACCCCGCAAGAGCTCAAGAAGACGAATGGCAAAGATAAAGACGGCAAAGCCACGGAAGAGACCGTGCCCAGCCTGATCCTGAGCGTGACTGAACAAGGCTACGGCAAACGCACTCCGGTTGAGGAATACAGGCTGCAGTCGCGCGGCGGCAAAGGCGTGATCAACGTGAAAACCACATCAAAGAACGGTAACGTGGTGGGGATCATGCTGGTGGATGAAACTTCTGAAGCCATGCTGATCAGCCAATTCGGCAAAATAATCCGCATTGACACCAAGACCATCCGCGAAGCCGGGCGTTCAACGCAGGGCGTGCGCCTGCTGCATCTGGAAGAAGGCGATCGCGTGGCATCAGCGGTGGTGCTGCAAGAGAAAGTTGAAGAAGATACGAACGGAACGCTGTTGCAGTAATTTCGATTGACTAGAGAAGCTCCCGGGTATCGGGAGCTTTTTCTTTCTGACATCAGTGCTTCAGAGGAAGGCTGACGTTCGTGAGCTGGAACGATCCACCAGCTATTTCTTTTTCGCGAACGTGTTTTTCTGCCGCATAAAGTCTTCCAGTCCGGCGCGCGAGACGAAGGTCTTGCCCCCGCTCACGATTTTTTTAATCCGGCCTCGCCTGATTAGATCGACAATCGCCAGCCTGGGCAGGCCTGTCTGGCGCGACGCTTCGACAATGTAAACCCACTTGGCGGGATCAAGCTTTTTTTTCTTGGCTCGAACGGCTTTTACCCTGACGTACCCCGATTCCTTCAGTCCTCTCGGTTGACGCGCGAAGCCCAAGACTTCAGCCCGAGAGACATACACCCTGCCTTTAAACCGGCAAGTGGTGAGGCGTCCGCGGTTTACCAGTTCCCAAATGGCCTGCCGGGACACGCCCCGGGCGCGAGCGGCATCACCCTTGGACATCCATTTGTCTGTGTTTAACGTTTCGGGTTGTTCATGTTCAGTGGCCATTACTAGGCTGTCTGTGCGCAAGGCGTCTGTTGCGCATGGCTATGATATTCAGAAACAAGGATAAATCAACAGTCAATGGAGTAGCGACTCTTGAGAGCCTACCGCATGTTATGTGCCGAGGCAGATCTCGGTGTCGGCCCCCATGCCACAGTATTTTTCTCACCTGTTATAATCCGCCCGTCTTTATGAAAACTCTGAAACTCTTCCTCTTTGCCCTGCTCCTCTGCTGCGCCACTTTTGCTCAACAACCCACTCCGTCAGCGCAACTGCAGCATGCAGTGATCCATGCCGGTCACATGCTGGACGTGAAGACGGGCAAGATGCTCGATAACGTGACCGTGATAATTGACGGCGACAAGATCACCAGCGTTTCCAGTGGCAGCGGCTCTCAGTCCGATCAGGCGAGCGGACATGTAATTAACCTGCCCAACGCTACGCTGCTGCCCGGATTGATTGATGCCCACACGCATCTCACTTTCGATCCTAACTTTGGCTACCAGGAGTTGGGTATCTCAATCCCCAAAGAAGCGCTCATCGGCGCTAAGAATGCA
>DASXJO010000069.1:0-4541 GCA_036497385.1 Candidatus Angelobacter sp.
ACCTGCCTCTGTCCAGCAAATGAACCGGTCAGTATCAGATCCGTCCCTTTACATCAATCGTGAGACTTCATGGCTTGCCTTCAACCGTCGAGTGCTTGAAGAAGCCAACGATTACCGCAATCCCCTGTTGGAGCGAGTAAAATTCCTGGCTATTTCGGCCAGCAATCTCGACGAATTTTTTGAAGTCCGGGTCGCCGGTCTCCTGCAGCGCATTGAAGAAGGTTACATCGATGCCGGACCTGACGCGCTTACGGCGCAGCAGGAGCGCGAACTGATTGCGCGGGAAACACATGAATTCGTTCAGGAGCAATACGATAGCTGGAACAGCAAGTTAATGCCGGCGTTAGCGAAGGAAAACATACGCGTCCTTGACCTGAAAGATCTTGACCCTGAGCAAGAAGCGTTCATTGACGCTTATTGTGAAAAAGAAGTTGATCCGCTCCTCACTCCAGTAACGGTGGATCCGGCGCATCCCTTCCCGCGCGTGCTGAATAAGGCGCTCTGCATTGCATTGTTGCTCAAGCGCAAGCGGCGGGCCAGTGGGACGTACATGGGTGTAATTACCGTCCCGCGAGTGCTTCCTCGCCTGGTGCGGCTTCCATCGCAAACCAATACAGACTACATTTTCCTGGCCGACCTTCTCACCTATCACGCCGCCAGCATGTATCGCGGCTATGAAATTGTTTCGGCTGCATCTTTCCGCGTGACGCGGAACAGCAATCTTTATCTGGAAGAAGAAGAATCGCGCAACCTGCTTGAGTCCGTCAGGACAGAGCTGCACCGCCGGCGCAAAGGCGATGCGGTGCGGTTGGAGATTGACGCCAATGCGAACGCTGAAATTGCCCGCCGATTGCAGCAGACGTTTGAGCTGGAAGACTGGCAAATGTTCCATACTCAGGGTCCGGTGAACCTTTCCCGGCTCTTCAATTTCTATGAGATTGAGCGCCCTGAGCTGAAATTTAAAAGTTTTGTGCCGCGTGAACTGCGCCTTCCGGCCAATACTCCTGACGTGTTCGCGGAGCTGCGCAAGCGCGACATCCTGCTTCACCATCCTTATGACTCTTTTGAAGCAGTGGTGGATTTTATTGAGAGCGCGGCCAGTGATCCCGCCGTGATCTCTCTCAAACAGACCATTTATCGCACCAACCGCGAATCCCCCATTGTGGGAGCGTTGATCGCTGCCGCCGCGGCCGAAAAAGAAGTGACTGCCGTATTGGAACTGACGGCCCGGTTTGACGAGGCCTCAAACATACAGTGGGCCCGCACGCTCGAAGATGAGGGAGTGCAGGTCTATCACGGTCTTGTTGGTCTCAAGACGCATTGCAAGCTCGCTCTGCTGGTGCGCCACGATCCTGATGGCAAGACACGCAGATACGTCCACATCGGGACGGGCAATTACAATCCCACAACCGCCCGCTTTTATACTGACCTGAGCTTGCTCACGGCTGCGCCAAATATTACTTCGGCGGTTCACTCGGTCTTCAACTATCTCACCGCATATTCTGAAGCACCGAGTTATAGTCCGCTGGCCATCTCGCCAATCGATCTTGCCGCAACCACGCTGGAGCAGATTCATCGCGAAGCCGAGCACGCGGCCCACGGAAGGCCCGCGCGGATCATCGCTAAAATGAATTCGCTGCTCGATAAAAACGTGATTGAGGCCTTATACATGGCCTCGCAGGCAGGCGTTCCTATTGATCTCACTGTGCGCGGCATGTGTTCCTTGCGTCCGGGAGTGCCCGGCATTAGCGATAACATTGTCGTGCGCAGCGTGGTAGGGAGGTTGCTGGAACATACACGAATTTTTTATTTTGAAAATGGCGGCGATGATGAAGTCTATATCTCCAGCGCCGACTGGATGCCACGCAATCTATATGAACGCGTTGAAGTATTATGTCCGGTGCTGGATCCGCATCTCAAGCAACGTGTAAAAAGCGAGATACTCGCAGCCTATCTTGCAGACAATGTGAAGGCCCGCTTTCTGGACCGTAATGGACACTACACTCGACCGGCACGTAAAAGTGGAGAGCCAGCTTTTTCAGCCCAGAACTTTTTAATCGCTGCGGCAGAAGGCACAGTCACGGCAGCCGATATTCCCGAGCCGGCCACACCCCGGCCCAAAAAATCCAGCCGCAGACGAAACAAACAGGTGTTTGCTCGATAACCTATGCTCATATATTTCTTCCGTCATGCTTCCGCCGGTAAAACCATGCTGAATCCTAAAAAGGACGAACGCCGTCCTTTAGACGAAGAAGGCATTCTGCAGGTTCGTTATGTCGGCCGCCTGCTGGCGAATTTGGATGTGCAGGTTGACCAAATCATCAGCAGCCCGCTCAAACGGGCGCGCCAGACAGCGTCCTTGGCGGCGAATGAACTGGCATTTGAGGGAGCTGTGCAGATCGAAGATGCATTGCGTCCAGAAGCAGATTTTGACCAGTTTCAATCGATGCTGTCGCGCTACAAAAAATATGACGCGGTCATGGTGGTGGGACACAATCCCAGTTTTACCGAATTCCTGAGCAAATCGATTTCCGGCCCTAACGGCGCACGAGTTGATTTTAAGAAAGGCGCTGTGGCCCGAGTAGAGATGAACGGGCGCACCGGCACTCTGGACTGGCTACTGACACCCAAAATCGCGCGCACGCTTCAGACCAGCTTGAAATCGAGCTCACGGCCAAAGACTTCGCGGAAATAAGCTCGCTCTTTTTCTCCAGCCCACAACTCCAGGTCTGCGCCAGTGCGGCCCGCCTTCACATTCAGCGTAACTTCCCCACCACGCGCGACCACGCGAATGGATTCTACGGCAGAAAGCCTGCCCTGATTCAGCGCCCGCGCCACCCGCAACAGCGCCGTGCTCTTGATCACGTCTGACCTGATCTGGGCTGGCAGCATTTTAATGAGACGGTCGCGAAGCTGCGGTTTGGAATTGCCCTGAAAGCGCGCGATTGTCGCAATGATTTTCCTCTGCAACGGCGTAAATCCAAACAGCTCTGAGCGCGAGATCACGTAATAAGCGTGGCGATGCAGGCCAACCGGATTAATATACGTTCCCACTTCGTACAACATCGCGGCGGCAGCAATCCATTCGCGACAATCCTTACTCAGTCCGTGCATGCGCCGGGTCTGGTCAAAAAGAGTAACGGCCAGCTTGCGCACCTGTTCTGCATTTTCCAGGTCAACGCCGTATCGCCGGGCCGTGTTCATGAGCACGTCCTGGCGATCAGCTTCCAATTGACGGTGTGAGCGCGTGTGCTGGTCATATTCGGCGGCCATCTGCGCCAGAATTCCATCGCGCAATCCCAGCGGTGAATACCGAAAGCCCTTAAGCCCGCAAGCATCCAGTACATTCGCGAAGACTGCGGCGCCGGCCACAATGATCTGCGCGCGCTTGGGATTGATGCCCTTGATGGCCGCGCGTTGCCGGTCCGTCAATTTCGCCAGCCGCCGAGCCAGCTTTTCTGCAACGGACAGAGACACGCCCCCAGCTCGAGTAAGGCGCAGAGATTGCGCCGCGCCCGCCAACGCAGCTGCCGTTCCAGAGGTGGCAATCACCCCCCGCACCGCGGCACGCGTTATTTTCCGCGATGCACCGGCCGCTTCCTGCACAATGAAGTCATGCAGCCGCTTAAGTTCCGCGTTTGTAGGCGGATCATGATGAATAAACTCTTGCGTCAGACGGACGGCACCCAGCGGCAGAGTCACAATTTCTTTAATGTGCCCTTTTTCAGAGAGCGTAAGTTCGCAGCTGCCTCCGCCCAGATCGATCAGCAACATTTTGGGCGGGGGCGTGCGCATGTTTGATATCACGCCCAGATGAATGAGACGGCCTTCTTCCAGACCGCTGATGATTTCCAGGTTCCAACCGGTAACTGTCTTCACCCACTCTTCAAAGAGACGCGCGCTGTTGCTGTCACGCAATGCGCTGGTTCCCACAACCCGCGTCCGCTCCACCGCGTAGCTTTGCACCGCTCGATGAAACCGGCGAAGGACTTTCAGCGTCTGGGCCATAGCTTGAGGATCGAGATTGCCGTCACGAAATACACCTTCGCCCAGGCGAGTAACTTCGCGGTCCTGATGCAGCGCGACCAGGCCTCCACGTCGGAGTTCAGCGATGCTCAGCCGCACCGAGTTGGAACCGATATCAACCGCGGCAAAAACGGGCATGTTTTATCAGGCGTGGCGGGCGGCGAACTGCAAAGCTTGCGTTGAGTGCGGCGGCTTTTTAGCCGGCGCCTGCATCAGGGAAAATAATTTGTTCAGAGAGGAAATTGCATCTGAATGTCGGGCACTCAGGAGAGTCCTGACTTCACGCAGCAGAGCGCAGCTCGCGCGATCTGAAAAGCGCTTTTCCGCCCTTTCCGCCAGCTCCTGCCAATCGTGCCAATCGCCAAGGGCATCCTGTGTGGACTTGAGTTCGCGCATGAAATTTTTTTGCTCGGGTGATTCTTCCGCGATTTCCGCCAGGTACCGAATGCGCTTCAAATCGATGCGCGTTTCATGTAACCTGCTCGGCTTTATTCCTTCTCCCAGCGCTTGTCTTG
>DASXJO010000070.1:0-4928 GCA_036497385.1 Candidatus Angelobacter sp.
ACTGCCTGGTCTTTGAGGATTCACCCGCTGGCATTGCTTCAGCGCGGTCAGCGGGGATGAAAGCTATCGCACTGCAAACCACTTATCCGGCAGATCAACTGCAAGCCGCCAATGCGATCATTGCCACTTTGGCAGATGTGAAAGCCAGCTTGCGCGACGGGGAGATCGCCCTTGAACTCGCGCCATCGGTAATTGCCAAAGCTTGATCATGACTAGGATCTTTCTTTCCTCTTTCCTCTTTCCTCTTTCATTTTCCTCCGTGTGTCCGCGTGTCTCCGTGGTGGAATTTACTGTCGTATCCTCGGGTTCGCCAACGAGTAGAAAAAGTCCGTGAGGAAGTTCACGGCTACGTAAGTGAGGCCGATCATGAGGATGCAGCCCTGGACGAGGTAATAGTCGCGGCTGCTGATGGCGCTGATGGTGAGGCGTCCGATGCCGGGCCAGGAAAAAATTGTTTCGGTAACGATTGCGCCCGCAAGCAGCGCGCCGAATTGAAGTCCCACCACCGTAAGCACAGGCACCAAGGCATTGCGCAGCGCGTGCTTATAGACCACCACATTTTCTGAAAGTCCTTTGGCGCGGGCGGTGCGGATGTAATCCTGGCCAAGTTCCTCCAGCATTGCGGTGCGGACCATGCGGGTAAGAATCGCGGCGAGCGCGCCGCCCATGGTGATCGCGGGCAAGACCAGATGAGCGAAGGTGCCGTAGCCGGAGACCGGCAGCAGTCCCAGGCGGATGGCGAAAAACAAAATCAGGATAGGCCCGAGCGCGAAGTTAGGAAACGACAATCCCCACAGGCTTACGAAGCTGAGCAGGCGGTCGTCCCAGCGGTTGCGGCGGCGCGCGGATCGCACTCCGGCGGGAATCGAGATAAGCAGAGCGACAACCATGGAAGCGACGGTCAAAAGAATCGTCTTGGGGTAACGTTGCAGGATGACGCCAGTGACCGGCTGATCGAAACGGAGAGAACGGCCAAGGTCTCCGCGCAGAACGCCTTTCCAGTAATTCACATATTGCTTTGGCAGCGGGACATCAAGTCCATAGGCGTGGCGGGCGGCTTGAACGTCGGCGCTGGCTGCGCCTTCACCCAGCATCTGCTGAATGGGATCGCCCGGTACAAGATGAATCAGCAGGAAAACGACGGAAACCACCAGCCAGATCACGGGAACCATGTAAAGCAGGCGGGTTGAGATGTAACGGAGCATGGGTTCCAGAGTATGGTAGCAAAATCTGTTTCGCTGGATCGCCGTGATCGCCGTCATCGCGCATGATCGGAAAACCGGTTAGCCGCGAATTAACGCGAATAGACACGAATCAGAAAACAACACCTTCACCGCAGAGGACACGGAGGAGAAACAATTGCACGAGGAGGGGAAAGCGCCAGTCGGTCATTGCTTACTTATTCAGAAAATCGGCCAGTCGGTCATACCAGGATGTCTGGTCGGCGAGAGTGAAATGCGCGTTAGCGGGACTTGGGTTGGGGACTACGAATAGCCTGGTGTCGCCGATGGACTCCGGCTGCGGACCCAGAACAGCCGGAATGGTCGAAGCTTTGAACGTGGCCTTGGAAAACGGTCGGTAAGCCGTGAGGCCATGAAAGCAAGCCACACGCGGCGCATAACGATGCAGTTTTTCCAGAAGAACTGGGACCCATTTGGCGAAGTCACCGCGAGTAAGTTCCGCTGCATTGCTGGATGGGCGCTTAACCACGTCTGTAAGTCCGATTCCGAAGCGAGGCAGTTCAGAGTCGTGCTCAGGCAAGAGCGTATCAATCCGGAGCTCCCGGCGCATCCGTTCACTCAACCTGGAACGCGAAAATGCCGGCCAGAAATGGCTAGTGGAACGGGCAAAGTAATGTCCGCGACGGACAGAATAGAGGCCGGGATTAAAAAATAAGATCGAGTCCAGGACGAAGATAGTCAGGCAGGGTGGCGAAATCGTATTGCTCCGGCATCGGCTTCACGATTGGTTAAGAATACAGAAGCCACCGACACAACGAGCCGGATGACGGGAACCATGTAGAGCAGGCGAGTTGAAATGTAGCGAGCCATCACGCGACCGCTGTTCTCACAGCCGTCAGGAGGATACTCCTTTGCGAAGGTTGACCACCAACTGTCCGCCCCATAACTTGCTTAGTGATCGCCAATAGGCTTCGTAACCTTGGCGTTGAATCCTCCGCTCTGCCAAGTTTTTCCCACTTTAAAAATGCGCTCAAATCAGCAGTAAAGGAATTAACGAAAGCTGGCTCATCAAATACATTATCTTCCGTGCCTTGAGTAAAATAAGAATCGATAACTTCGATTGCGGGATCAAGCAATGCGTTGCGAGCCTCGTCAGATTGAAGCACAGGCACCAACGCATCTGAAATTGTCCGTAAGTCTGTTGGAAGTCCGCCTCGAGAAAGTGCATCTTTAAGCAAATCTATTACGACGAGATAGAAAAGAAACCGCGTTTGGCGCCGAGTTGTTTTCTCTGCACCGCGTCCAAAGCCATAGGCATTCGCACCTTGCTGCAACAGGTATGCAGCAAAAAGATCAACCGCGCCATAGGGTCGCGAAAATTCTGCATCATTGTTAACAATTCGCTTGAACACCGATCCGTCAGGCAAGAATGGCGGGTTCTTACCGAATGCCATACCTGCCTCACCCAACCAGCCTGCGCCGTAGACTTTAATCAAGTCAGCAGCATTGCCGCTTTGAGAAAAGCTCTTGGCATGTGGGTTACTGTTCTGAAGTGCTTTCTGGGAATCCCAACCACCACGCTGTATCTCAAGGTAGATTCCATAATGATCAGCGAGTTCGTGCTGCCAAGTTCTAAAATCACTGGTGAGCGCAAGAAAATCCTTCTCACGAACTGCGTTTTGACTGTTTGTGTAACGCGTGATCGCCTGAAGCAGATTTTCTCCCGCGCTCCCTACCTTGACGATTTTAGTAACTACGACTCCCTGGCTCGCTCTTTGTTTCCATTCGTCAATTTCTGGATTTATCCCTGTTCCACCGGCATCCAAACGGGCATGACAGACTTCCCATATGGTCCGGGATGTCTGACATCCATTTACTATATAGGGCTCTATCAGAACGACGTGAGGACCTGCCTGTTTATAATCGGAAACTACGATGGTGATGCCGTTGTTATACAGCCCGAAGCGCTCCGGGGCATCACGCAAGGTGGCTTGCATTCCTTTGTTAACCTTGCCCCGTCCTCCGAGAAAGCGTCGGACATTCTTTTCATATATTTGATCCAGATCGCCGGTCTTTTCGCGATATTTACGCAGGAAGTCATAAAGCGCAATCACGCCAATTGATCCCACAAGCAAATCGGCCCCGGATTCTACAACTCGAGCATCCATCGCTACGGTTAGTTTTTTTGCAGCTTCTGCAGTTGACTCCTCCTGCAATCTTGAATGAATTGTAAAGATAGATATGGTTTCAACGTCGAATAATGGCCCGATGCGAGCCCTTCCCATGGCACGAAGATCCTGCAAAGCGCGCTGTTCAGGTTCGTTGAGTGGTATTTCGGTGGCAAAAACGAGAATGATTCTGTCCGATGGTCCCGCACCATTGCGAAAATTAGTAAGCCGCTCGAGAGTGCCTTCCGCCAGTGAGCTTAGTTTTCCGCGTTTCCCATCTAAAGTATCGATAACCTTCTGGCCTTCTGAAAGAAGGGTACCGACGCCAGCGAACGCCGTCCCGTACTTGCTTTGAACCAGATACCATGTATGTCCAGATTCCTCTGGGGCATCACTTGAGGAATCTGGACCTGTATCTAGGATAGCCAGATCGATGCCGCCGTCACCCGAACCATCACACACAATGATATCCGATGTATGCTCTGAAGCATCTAGCCATTGGGTAACAAGCTTTAACGCGAAACGCCGACCAAGTTCACGTGTGGACGGCTGCCCTTCCTGAACACTTTCAAGCCAAGAAGCCCTAAATTCCTCAAAATTAACAACGTAACCATTTTCCATAGTTCCTCGCACGCCCAATGTACTATACACTGCCGATCTCGACGCAGCACCGCTTAGTCACCCTGTTTTCTTGGCGCTCCGCTTTGCTACGCGCGGCCTGCGGCGCAAGGAAGAGGATTTTCTGTTCCCTTTTCCCGCCGTTCTGCCCCAACAGGCCAAATGCGGGACTGCCGGGCCCCTGAAACGGCGGGCTACTATCCGGACGTAGAGACGTGTTGATCCTTGAAGAATCTTCAGGGGGCGACTGTTAGACGCGGCAATGCCGCGTCTCTACGCCTAATTTCTTCGTGGCCCACATCATCTACGCTGCGGTTAATTTGTAAGTTTGTTCATTGGGAGCTTGAATTAAAAGGCAAACACAAGGTCCCTCCGTCCTACTCGCGCGCTGGTGAAGGCGCGCGCCTCGCTTAACGGCCGTCGGGATGACGAGTTACAAAAATTTACGCCCATACCAAGAGCTCTAACTCATGTCGCGCCTGACGGCGCTGATCCATCGTTGTTCTTCGCGGAATGGCGCTCCTGGAACGCTACGCAGTTGAGGCGCGATCTTACTTCTCCCTGTCTTATCAACCAGCGCGAATGTAAATGAGTCGCGTACACCTTTCGACTCGGATGGATAATCTAATCCCACCCTTTCCTTCGCCGACGCAAAAACCAGTGCGTCTGCTCAGGAAAGAGTGGGGCACCCACGGAGTGGTGAGGAATGGAAAAAACAGAGGAGGAGGCTGGGCCATCCGCCATTTATAGCAAGCTGGAGCCCGGTGTCTACCTCAGCGGCTGAAGCCGGGAGGGTTTCTCAGCTTTACCGCAGGTCTAAAGATGTTCAGTTTCATGACATCCTTTACACAATGTTCCGAGACATCCTTTACACTCCCGCCCGAACGGAGCGAGGGCGGGAGTAAATCAGCTCTCTCCAAAGAGGGCAAGGATGGCTTGGGGAATGAAAGATATTGGTGAA
>DASXJO010000071.1:0-5526 GCA_036497385.1 Candidatus Angelobacter sp.
GCACTAGGCGCTTGCTGGGAGCATTCGACCGCAGAGCCAGATCAGCGCGGGCGATCAGCTTGAGCGCGCGCGTGAGGTCGCGGCGGGATTTATAGCGGCGGGCCTGGCGGATCACGTCTTCCGCGGCAAAGGGAGGCAGACGAAAACCCTGCCACAGCGCCTGCCAGATGGCGCGCGAGTCGCGGACGTTTTTCTCCAGGATCACCAGCATCTGGCGGAAGGTGCGGGCCAGCATATAAAGGTGGCCAATGGCGGCGTCATCGCCCTCGCTGGTGGAGAGCAGAGCGTCCAGCACGCTGAGAGCGCGAGTTTTGTCTCGGGCGGAGATGGCATCCGTGAGTTCATACAAGGACCGCTGCTTGGCGGCCAGCACCATGGTTTCCACGTCGCCCAGCGTGATGTGTTTTTTCTCGGCGACGTAGAGAATAAGCTTTTCCAGTTCATGGCTGACGAGCATCATGTCCGCGCCCAGCGCGTCAATCAATTCGCGGGCGGCGTCCTGATCAACTTTTACATTTTCTTTCTGCGCCTGGTCGATGATCCAGCGCATGCCATCGGCTTCTTCAACGCGCGCCAGTTCCACAATGCCGCAATATTCGCCCAGGGTCTCACGGATGCGCTCATAGCGGTCTTTATCCTGCATCTCCATGCGCCGGACGTCGGCGGGAATGCTGATGTGGTCGGCGATAAAGATGATCACCGCGTCGGGATTGGGATCTTTCATGTAGGCTTCAATGGCGGCGAACTCTTCAGCGTGCGAGCCGCGTCCGTAAAGCTCTTTCACGCCGCGCACAAAGAAAACCTGAAACGGCGCCATGAGCGAAGGTGTACGCGCGCGGTCCAGCACCTCGGCAATGCTTACCTGCGCCAGATCAAGATCGTGCAGGCTGAAGTCGCGCATATCGGCGGGGACAAGGTGCTGCAACAGCGCCTGGCGGCACTGGTCGCGAAAGAAAACTTCATCGCCGATGAGCACATACGCCGGACGAAGCTTGCGGCCGGCGACTTCTGACGCGAACTTTTCCGCCGGAGCAAAGCTTCTGCCCGCCATCAGAAGGCCTCCATGATGTCGCCGACCAGGGTGCGGGCAAAATCCTGTGACATGCGTTGCAGCGCCGGAGTCTCTTCCTCAAAAAAGCTGGTGACTTCGCGCGAGACCTGGTATTGCTGCCGGAAAGTGTAATTCTGGTTCTCAAAGAACGTGTGCCCGCTGTGGTCGACCAGCGAAACTTTCATGGACACAGTAACAATGGCGCTGGAGATGCGCCCCGTCTGCGCGTCATAGGTGAGCGGCGCAGCCTGCGCGGAAACCACGGTGCCTTTCAGCACGGCGTCGGCGGATTGCCCCGCGTCATTGGCGATCTGGTAATGCGTGCGCGCCAGAAATTCGCGGACAACGTCGCGCGTGAGCATTTGCTCAATGCGGTAGGTCTGCGTCTGGTTCACAAAGATTGGCACGGCGATGGTGCGCACGCTGGCCGGGATGCGCGTGGCGTGTCCGGCAGTATGGTATCCGCAGCCGGACATCGTGAGGGCGAGTGCCGCCAGCAAAGTAATGTGGCGCGCCAACTTCACTGCACTTTTCCATGCGGCCGGACGGCGGCCAACGCAGTAGCGCAATCGGCTGCGGTAAGCGCAGCCAGACGAAGATTATCCACGGCGGCCCAAAGCCAAAAGCCGTTTTCATGGACCACGTCGCGCCGCACCGCAACCATAATCTCGTCCTTCCCCGCAACATTCACGTTGCTTGGGGAATCCTCCGGCGAGCGTGCAATCTGCACATGCTCGCCCACAAGGCTGCGCGCGAAATCGCCAATGGCCATCGGCGCAGCCATCTCAATGTAGATGGAAAATGTATGCGCGTGGAAGACCGGCGCTTGTACCAACGCCATGGCAGGCATCGGCGCATGGACGCCCAGGAGCTTGCGCAGATGCGCGGCGATGCGGCGCTCCGTTATTTCCAGCGGCCGAGCAGAAGCGCGGCCATAACGGTCCAGCATGTTGAACGCAACTTGCGAATCAAACACAGCCGTGGGCATTTGCTGGAATGAGAGAAGATTTACCGTTTGCTCATGCAGCTCGTCCATACCCTGGCGGCCGCGCTCAGATACCGGCTGAAAAATTGTGGCAATGGTACTGCGGATGGGCCCAGCTTTTTTTGCACGCAGCAGCAACAGCGCCAGAGCCACTGCGGCTGGATGAGCCGTAACAATCGAGCTGGATTCCAGCGTAAATTGCGTAAGCTCGCCGAGTTCGCGCTCAATCCACGGCGCGCTTACGGGAACGCCGGGCTCATTTTCCAGCGCGTATGACATATCGACAATTGCGCTGCCGGCTTCCCGCGCCAGCTTCCATTTTTTGCGAGTAAAGTCTTCATCGGATGCGAAGAACGTGAAATCCATCTGCGCCAGCTCATCACGGCCCACGGGCTGCACCACCGCCACTTCATCCTGGACGCGCTCCAGCTGCCCCAATGACTCATCGTCATCCAGCAGCTTGATTTCCGTTGCCGGGAAGTTGCGCTCTTCCAGCACGTCTTTGAGTTCTTTGCCTTTGAGTGAAGCGGCGCCAACAATCGCCACGCGGAAGAGGTTCTGTGTCTCTGTTTTCATCTGGGCTCTGGAGCTTCATTATATCCGTGCTCAGGCTCCGGCGGCTTGCGACGGAACATGTATGAAAGCCGCGTGATCACTCCGCTCATCGCATAAGAAATTGCAATGATGAACAGCATGTAATGGTGGAACGCCACTAGCAACCCAAGAAATCCGCAGATAAGAATAAAGATCTGGAACGGATGCCGATTGCGAAGGTTGAGGTCCTTAAAACTGTAAAAGCGCCAGGTACTCACCATCAGGAAGCCGACGGCAATCAGCAGGGCAAACCACAACGGCGCAAGTTGCGGCCACAGGATGGGATATCCCCTTACCAAGTGGATAGTCGCGGCAATCACGCCTGCGCCGGCGGGAATTGGCAGCCCGACGAAATATTTTCTTCCCGGCCTGCCGGGGTTGGAAGGCTGCGGATTTACCTGAATATTGAATCGTGCCAACCGGCTTGCGCCCGCCACCAGAAAAATGAAAGTCGCGATCAGCCCCAGCTGCACCATCTTGTCATGGACGGCGGGGAAACCACGATCGGGCAGCAGACCAAATCCCCACATCCAGGCAAGTAAAGCCGGAGCGACGCCAAAAGTAATTACGTCCGCCAGGGAATCAAATTCGCGGCCAAAGTCGCTGGTGGTGTTGGTCATGCGGGCAATGCGGCCATCCAGGCCGTCAGCCACCACGGCCACGCCAATCGCCAGGGCAGCGTGGTCAAAATGCCAGAACTCCTGCGCCGTGCCCAGCACCGTCTGGCTCAGCGCGTAATAGCCCGCACCAATGTTTGCGGCGGTAAACAGAGATGGCAGGATGTACATGCCTTTGCGCATCCGGTTTTTTCCCACCGGCGGAAGCTGGTCTTCCCACCGCCGCCTGGGAGAAGGCATTTTCATCGGAAGGCCCCTGTATTTTCCCGCTTAGGTGTGGGCGGCAATTTACGCGACGGAGCTACTTTCGCCAGAATGCTCTCGCCGCCTTTTACTCGATCGCCCAGCTTCACGCTGATTTCCGCCGGCTGCGGAAAAATCACGTCTGTACGCGAACCAAATTTGATCAGGCCTACGCGCTGTCCGCGCAGAAGCTTTTCACCCGGCTTATGATTGAAAACGATCCGCCGCGCCAGCAAACCGGCAATCTGCTTAAAGACCACGGTCATGCCGTCGCCTTCCAGAGTGACGGTATTCTGCTCGTTGTCGTCTGCGGAAGCCGGAGCCATGGCGTTGCCAAACAGACCTTTTTTATAAACAGCGCTCTTGATCACGCCGGTAATAGGCGAGCGATTCACGTGAACATCGAATACATTTAAAAAAATGCTGATGCGGGTGCAAGGCGCACCGTTGAGTTGAGTGGTCTCAACACAAGTTACTTTTCCGTCGGCAGGAGAAACAATCAGGCCGTCGCCTGTAGGGATCACACGCTCAGGGTCGCGGAAAAACCACAGGAAGAAAGCCCCCAACAGGATAGGCACGGCAGCAAAGGCGAGTGAGTGCGTGAGCCAGCCAATCGCGGCGGCAACCACAGCCATCCCCAGGGCGTAATAGATCCCGTCACGAACCATCCCTCTGATTATAGCGATTTAGCGCGCCGGAACGCGCTTAGTTCTTTACCTGAGCTGTCGCTTCCTGTGGTTCGCGCTGCTTTGCCTCTGGCCCTCTTCCCGTGATCGTCCTCACAGCGGCGGCGCATCAAAAGGACTAACCTTTATATTGCAAGGCGTCCGGGAGTTATGCCGACCTCCAGCGTTGCCGATGTACCAAAGTCCGCGCGGGCTGCCCCTGCGTCGCCACTGGTGTCTCCGCCGCCGGTTCCCAAGAATCAGTTCTTCACGCCCACTACTGTGATTGCAATCGTTACTGCGCTGGGCATTGCCGCGTATCTGGTCACGCGATATCTGCTGCACTTGCCATGGCACCAGTGCCGTTGGATTCTGATAGCCGTCCTGGTGATCGGCGGAACGCCGTTGGTATTCGATCTGACGCGTAAAGCCGTAAAAGGAAACTTTGGGTCTGATCTGCTGGCGGGAATCTCCATCGTCACGTCGGTAGTGCTGGGTGAATATCTGGCCGGCGCCATTGTTGTGCTGATGCTCTCAGGTGGGACGGCGCTGGAAGAATATGCGACGCGGCGGGCTTCTTCGGTATTGAGCGCGCTGGCCAAAAGAACGCCGCGCATCGCTCACCGCAAACAAGACGGCCAAATCCTGGACGTTGACGTTTCCCAGATTCAGATCGGCGAGCGGCTGGTGGTTTTTCCCCATGAGATCTGCCCCGCGGACGGCGTAGTGGTGGAAGGCCGTGGCGCAATGGACGAGGCATACCTCACCGGCGAACCGTTCCTGATACAAAAAGTGCACGGCGCAAGCGTGCTTTCTGGTGCGCTGAATGGAGAAACTGTCCTTACCATTGCGGTGGCAAGCCTGCCTGCCGACTCGCGCTATGCCAAGATCATGCATGTGATGCAGATGGCGGAAGCCAATCGGCCGCAGATGCGCCGAATCGCGGACCGGCTGGGATCGTGGTACACGCTGCTCGCGCTGGCCGTGGCGGCAGTGGGGTGGGTTCTTGGAGCCGATCCCACGCGCTTTCTCGCTGTGCTGGTAATCGCCACGCCATGTCCATTGCTGCTGGCCATTCCAATAGCCATCATCGGCGCGGTCTCCGTCGCGGCAAGTCGCGGCATCATCATCAAAGACCCTGGAATGCTGGAGCGCATTGATACCTGCCGCACCCTTATCTTTGATAAGACCGGCACTCTCACCTATGGCCGCCCGGCATTGACCGACGTGATCTGCGCACCCGGCCAGACTCGTGAAAGGATTTTGCAAATGGCCGCCAGTTTGGAGCAGTACTCCAAACACCCGCTGGCGCTTACCATCAGCCGAGCCGCGCAGCAGGAAGGGATTTCTCTTGCGCCCGTGGCAGAGATC
>DASXJO010000072.1:0-3213 GCA_036497385.1 Candidatus Angelobacter sp.
GGTGTTTTCAACGCTCCAGACCGGCTGCACAACGTAATCATGCGCCTTGATTACCTAAAGAGTGATCGTGACACCTTCACCATGCGCGTAGGCTATGCTCATAATGACTTCCATTCGGCCATCGCCGGCATCACCAATTCCACGCCCGATGGCAGCGGCCTTTTCGTGCGGGATTTCAGCATCCTGGGCACCTGGACACGGACAATTAGCTCCAATCTGCTCAATCAGGTCTTGATTCAGGTAGTGCCTCACAACAGTTCTCAGGCCTTGCCGAATGCCGATAACGGAATCAACTTCAGCCTGGGAAATCTGGGAGCTCCGGGTCTGGGTGGCACCTCCACGTTTGGCCAACCTGCGTTAATCCCATACAAAGCGCACCAGCAACGCTACCAGTTTGAAGATGACATTACATGGAGCAGGGGAGCGCACACATTTAAGTTCGGTGCGTCATACCGCCCGGCGAACTATACCGTGGAAGACGATCTTTGGTTCAACAACGAATTTGATTTCAAAGATGGACTTCTTCCGATGATTCAGCTCGCGGCTCTGTCACCGACCGTGCAGGCGCATCTGATCGGTTTCAACAATACCTTCCATTTGGGTACGCCCGGTTGCGGCCAGAGCCCACAGAATCCTTTCTGCCTCGGCGCTGCTTCCACAAATTTGAGCGCGGGCCAGTCATTTGCGTTTGGCTTGCCCGTGGACGTGGTGGCTGGCTTCAATAATCCCACATGGCATGGATGGGGCCACTACTTTGGCAGCTATCTCCAGGATAGCTGGAAGGTGTCGAACCGGCTCACGCTCAACGGCGGCGTGCGATTCGATGTTGATGGTGAACCCTCGCCGCTCGGCGCCAGCTTCTATGCCTCACCCCGGCTGGGCTTCGCCTGGGACCCATTTGGCAGCCACAAGACCATCATCCGCGGCGGCGCCGGCATTTATTATGCGCCGGTTGACGTGCTGATTCCTTCTTACGGTTCATTGCTGGATGGCAGCGGCCGCTATATCAATGAAGTGCTGCAAATTCTCAGCGCCGCCGATCCGCGAGTCGCAGCTCTTTGGCAAACAGGAGTCGCGACCGGCAAGCTGCCTTTCGGACATCTGACTCCGGCCGACTTTGCTGCCGCTTTCATCCCCACCAACACTCCGGGCGCTTCCGTCGGATACAGCGTGGCTCCCAACTATAAGAACCCTTATAGCTTCCAGACCAGTGCCGGCATTGCCCAGCAGTTGGGTAAAGACTTCTCACTGGAGCTCGGGTACAACATGTACCATGCTGTCCACCTGCAAATGCCGGTGGAAACTGGTTATGCCAGAATTCCTGTCGGCTCGCCCTTGTGTCCCCCGGGTGATCCAACCTGTACGGACGCAACCGGCGGCCCGCTCTATGCGCCAACCGGCACACAGTTCCAGCACACCACGTATGCCTCCAACGGCAGCTCGATTTATCACGGGCTCACCACGTCGCTTACAAAACGCTTCACGCACGGTCTCCAGTTCCAGGCGAATTACACCTGGAGCAAGACCATTGACGATACCATCGATTTCGCCAGCTTCCAGAACTGGTTCCGTCCGGATATGCTTAGCTCCTTCCGGGCAATCTCGGTTTTCGATATTCCTCATATCTTCGTGGCGAATGCCGTTTACGTAACGCCTTTCAAAGCCGGCCACGGCGCGCTGTCCGCGATCCTGGCCGATATCACGCTTTCACCCATCGTTACGCTGCGCAGCGGATTGCCATTCTCCGTGCGTATACCGAATACAACCAACAAGATCAACGGCCAGACGCTCGACAGCAATTACGCGATTCCTTTCTTCTCTTCGCGTGATAATAATCGTGGCGCAGGCTTCGCCAGCTGGGACATGAACATACAAAAGGCGATTTACGTCAATCGCGACCGCGGCGTGCGTCTGAACCTGATCGCGCAGGCCACCAACCTGCTGAACCGGATCAATTTCAACCACGTGAATGATGCGTTTGACGTCAACGGTATTGGCGCAAATGGAACGGTGCAGACTGCGGATGGTCCCATCAACTTAATCACCGGTCCATTCACGGGATTAAAGGGCGTAAAACCCACCAGCGCAAGCCAACTTACCAATCCCTTGTTTTATTCGCAGGCGGACTCGCCTCGTCAGGTGCAATTCGGCCTGCGGATTGCGTTCTAAGACAACACGAAGTGAGAAAATGGCGAGGGCGATTATGCCCTCGCCTTTTTTGCTCACTTCTCGGTTTCACACACAAAGGGCGCAGCAAAAATTAAGGGGTTAAATTTCTTTCCTTGCGTCCTTCGCGGCCTTTGCGGTAAAGGGGTTGGCTGAATGCCGATTGCTGACCGCTGAATGCTGTAATGCATCCAAGCACAAGGGGACAACATGCGGTGGACACCAGGCGGCACCAGCGGAGACATTGAAGATCGCCGGGACGATGGCGGCGGAGGTGGCGGGTTCGGCTTTGGCGGCATGCACATCGGCATCGGCGGAATGATCATCCTGCTGATACTCAGCTTTGTCTTCAAAAGAAATTTCTTCACGTTGCTCAGCGGCGGCGGTGGCGCAAGCTCTGCCATTCACGAGCCCGACCGTGCACGCGACGCCCAGGAAGAGCCAACCGTAAAGTTTGTATCGTTTGTCCTGGATGACGCACAGCAAACCTGGGCGGGAATTCTTCAGCAGCAGGGCATTCCTTATCGCCACGCCAAGCTGGTGCTGTTTCGCGACGCGACCACTTCAGGCTGTGGCTCCGCCCGCTCTGCCACTGGCCCGTTCTACTGCCCGGCCGATGAAAAGGTTTACATCGATCTTGGCTTTTATGACGAACTGAAGCAGCGCTTTGGCGCGCCCGGGGACTTTGCCCAGGCCTACGTGCTGGCCCATGAACTTGGGCATCACGTGCAGAAGCTGATCGGGGTTGAGCAAAAGGTAAGCGCGCTGATGCGCAGTGAGCCCAGTGAACGCAACGTATTGTCAGTGAAAATGGAGTTGCAGGCGGACTGCCTGGCCGGCGTATGGGCGCATTCCACAGATCAACGGCATCTTCTGGAAAAAGGCGATGCAGAAAGCGCCATGAACGCCGCCGCCGCGGTTGGCGATGATCGATTGCAAAAGATGTCCACCGGCAGGGTGAGCCCGGAATCATTCACTCACGGCAGCTCAGCCCAGCGCACGCAATGGTTCAGCCGCGGAATGGACCAGGGAACCATCGCGGCGTGC
>DASXJO010000073.1:0-6462 GCA_036497385.1 Candidatus Angelobacter sp.
AAACTTGCAAAGACTACCGTCCGGAAATCCGTTTCCGGCGAAGTCGTTATTCCGGACAAGCTTTACTTTCGCATTGGCGAAGTCAGCCGCCTTTGTGGCCTTCCCAGCTACGTGCTCCGCTTCTGGGAAACCGAGTTCAACCAGCTTAAGCCCTCTAAGAGCGGCACCGGCCAGCGGATGTACCGCAAAATTGACGTAGAGAACGTCCTGCGGATCAAAAAGCTCCTTTACGACCAGGGCTTTACTATTGCGGGAGCCCGCCAGCAGCTACGGGCGGAAACCAAGCGCAAGCAGTCGCCGTTGCCGTTCGCCGTCCCCACCCCAAATCGGGGAGAGTTAAAGCAGGTCCGGCAAGGGCTTAGAGAGATTCTGGGAATCCTGAGTTCCCGCCATTAGACTGCAAAATGTTGCAGATGCTTCGTTCTTTGGTGGGATGAACTGCGCGGCGGCCAGTGAACCTAAGATTTTCCTGCTCCGTGGGAAAGCTGAGCTGCATCCAAAAAAGGTAGCTTATAATGGTGGTAGCTCACCTTGCAGGCGTTCTTTCGTCTCAATAGGGAATATATAAAGGTCGGTTCTGATGTCTAAAAAGATCCAAGTCCTCCTCCTGACCAGCTCCATGTTGATCATTGCTTTTGTCATGATAGGCAGCCTGGGCGTACATGCTTCCGGCGCCAGCAGCAGCGGTGATGTCACTCTGAAGCACATTGGCGTTTACAGCGAAGTTCTTTATCGCGTCCGCGCGGAATATGTGGAAGAGCCCAACATGAGCGCGGTCACCAATGGCGCTCTGCATGGTTTGCTGGAATCGCTGGACGCTGATTCCAGTTATCTGACGCCGTCTGAATACAAGGTTTTCAAGCAGAAGAAAACAGAAGGCAAGGCCAACATTGGCGCTACCGTCTCCAAAAGATTTGGATATGCCGCCATCGTCTCTGTGATTCCGGGCGGTCCTGCGGACAAAGCCGGCTTGAACTCCGGAGACATCATTGAGACGGTGGAAGGCCTGAGCACTCACGACCTGTCACTGGCGGCGGTAAAGAATCATTTGGTGGGTGAACCCGGCTCCCGGCTGGAATTGACGATCATACGCACGCGCAAGATTGAACCGCAAAAGATCACCGTGGTTCGCGAGGTTGAGGCGCTGCCCGCAGTCACCGAGACCATGGGGGCGGACAATACCGGCATCATCAAGGCGCTGGTGCTGACCAAAGGCAAATCCACGGAAATTGCCGACAAGATCAAGTCGCTGCAGAAAAAAGGCGCGAAGAAACTAGTACTGGATCTACGCAACAACTCTGAAGGCGATGAAGAGGAAGGCGTGGCCGTGGCCAATCTCTTCCTGGGCAAAGGCACCATAGGATCGCTGCAAGGCCAAAAGGTTGAAAAAGTCACCTATACGGCTGATCCACAAAAGAAGATCACTGACCTGCCAGTGGCTGTGCTGGTAAACAGAGGAACTGCGGGCCCTGCGGAATTGGTGGCTGCGGCCATCCTGGATAACACCCGAGGTGACGTGGTAGGCGACAAGACCTTTGGTGAAGGCTCTGTACAAAAGTTGATTGAAGTGCCGGATGGATCGGCGCTGATTCTCTCCGTCGCCAAGTACTACACGTCGAACGGCAAGGTCATACAGGATACTGGAATCACGCCGAACGTCCTGGTGGCGTCCAATGATGACATTGTTGCCATTTCCGATGACGATGACAGCACTCCAAACGACGACCCGCAGCAGAAGACGCAGCCTAAAGAAGACGAACAACTGCGCCGGGCTATTGAAGTGCTGAAAACGAAAGCGCAAAAAAGTTAAGTCCCTAAACTTTGCTCCAACGAGGCGCGCCTTGCGAGGCGCGCTTTTTGTTTCGCAAAAAGTACATATTGGGTTTCTAAGGCATGTCCTGTTGTCGCGCGGAATCACATTGGAACCATGCTATTCTGGCCTAGATTCAAATCTAAGATCTCACCCCATGGACTCTGTTGTTGAGCCTACGCCTGACAAAGTAGCCGGAAAACCGGTGGTGGGCAGAGTTGTGTTCGGCGCACTGGTGTTGACCGCGGCTTTCCTGGGAACCACGGCGGGACTGTTGATTGTTTACTCCACTGACCTGCCGCAGATCAGCGAACTGGAGCGCTACCGTCCCAGCACGATCACGGAACTTTATGATGACCAGGGACGTCAGATAGGATCGTTTGCCCTGCAGCGCCGCGTGCTGGCTTCCTACGATGACTTTCCCAAAGTGCTGCGCGACGCCATTATTTCCACGGAAGACAAAACTTTTGAAACGCACTGGGGCATCAACTTCTGGCGGGTCTTTGGGGCTACGTATCGCGACATAACGTCAAGCTCGCGCGCGCAGGGCGCGTCCACGCTCACCATGCAGCTTTCGCGCAACCTGTTTCTTTCTCCTGAACGCCATTTCAGCCGCAAGGTGCAGGAAGCGCTGCTGGCCTTGCAGATTGAAAGACGCTTCACCAAGCAGCAGATCTTCACGCTCTATTGCAACCAGATTTTTCTGGGACATGGCGTCTATGGTTTTGAAGCCGGCGCCGAATACTACTTCAACAAACATGCAAAAGATCTGAAGCTGGAAGAAGCTGCGCTGCTGGCGGGATTGCCCAAAGGTCCGGTTGCTTATTCGCCCATCAATTTCCCTGATAAAGCTCTGAAGCGCCGCAACCTTGTCATCAACAACATGCTGGAAGACGGCAAGATCACGGCCGAGGAAGCCGGTCGCGCCAAGACGACTGCGTTGCACTTGAACATACAGCCTGACCGCTCACCGGCCCCGAACTTTGTGGAGGAAGTTCGGCGGTTTCTGGAAAAGAAATATGGCGCGGATGAAGTTCATGAAGGCGGCTTAAGGGTTTACACGTCGCTTGATCTTGGCTTGCAGAAGAGCGCCACACAAGCGGTGCTGGACGGACTGGCCGCGTACGAGCGTCGCCACGGATGGAAGGGCCAGTTGAAAAATGTGGTGCAGAATGGCGAATCCATCAGCAAATATCAAGACGCGGACTGGCAAAAACCGCTCGCGGTTGGCGATTATGTTCACGCGCTGATCGTGGATATTGGGCTGCAATTCTGCAAGATTAAATTAGGACGCAGCTACGCTTCGCTGGGACCGGCGGAGCTGGCATGGACCGGCCGCAAGCTGCCCAAGAATATTCTCGCAGTGGGTGACATTATTTACGTGAAGGTCCTGGCCTTGAACTCTGACAGCTCAGCAAAAGTCTCTCTGGAGCAGGATTCGGGAGCGCAGGGAGCTTTGCTGGCCATTGACAACGCTACTGGTGATATCAAAGCCATGGTCGGCGGACGCGATTACGATGAGTCAAAGTTCAACCGTGCAACGCAGGCGTCGCGCCAGGCAGGATCGTCGTTCAAGCCATTTGTTTATACCGCAGCCATTGACCAGGGCGCGGAGCCTGACGACCTGATCATGGACGCGCCCACCACGTTCAACAGCGCGGGCGTTCCCTATGCTCCGCGGAATTTCGATCACAAGTTTGAAGGAAACATCACGCTTCGCCATGCGATGGCGGAGTCGCGCAATATTCCGGCAGTAAAATTGGCGCAGCGCGTTGGCATGGCAACCGTAGCCGACTATGCGCGCCGCTTCGGGATCACTTCACCGGTCCTGCCTTTTCTGCCCGTCGCGCTGGGCGCTGCCGATGTCACGCTTTACGAGCAAACATCGGCATACACAGTCTTTCCCAATGATGGATTGCGGATTGAGCCGCGCTACATCCGTAAAGTTACTGATTATGAAGGCCATGTGCTGGAGCAGGATTTTCCTGACGCCAAAGACGTGATCAGCCAGCGCACGGCGCGGACGATGGTGTCACTCCTTGAAGAAGTGGTGAAGCACGGGACCGCGAGCAGCGCGAAGAAACTGAACCATCCTGTGGCAGGCAAGACGGGCACAACCAATGACTACACCGACGCTTGGTTTGTCGGCTTCACGCCCAGCGTCACTTGCGGTGTTTGGGTTGGGTTCGATGAGAAAAAGAACCTGGGAGAAAGCGAAACCGGTGGGCATGCGGCTTTACCTATCTGGCTGGATTTCATGCGCGTGGTAGTTTCCGATCCGGCGCGAAAGAACGAGGCCTTTGCGGCTGTGAGCAATGAAAGAAAGAAGACGCTGGCCATTAAGCGCGCAGCAATCACGCCGCCTCGCCATGCCGGAGACGCGGAGGCCCACTAGTCAGTGCGCAAAGTAATCAAGTATTTTTTTCTTGGCCTGGTGCTGCTGCTGGTGTTTCTCTCTTCGGCGCTGCTGGCCATGCGCTTTGCTATTCAGGGCCGTGAGGTGCAAGTGCCGCGGCTTTCTGGCCTGACGCCGGCGGAAGCTGAACGCGTCGCCAATTCTGACGGCCTGGTTCTCTCGGTGGAAAGCCGCTTTTATAGTCCTTCAGTTCCTGCAGGGCGCATCATTTCGCAATCGCCGGTGCCGGGCGCGACAGTACGCCGCGGCTGGAAAATTCGCGTGGCCGCCAGCTTGGGAACAGAACACGCCACTATCCCCAACTTGGTTGGACAAAGCCAGCACGCGGCTGGGATCAATGTGAGCCGTCGTGGGTTGGAAGTTGGCACTGTCGCAGCCATACACCTTCCCGGCGCGACGCCGGACACGGTCTTGGCGCAGTCGCCCCCGCCCGATGCGACAGACGTTACATCGCCCAAAGTTAGCTTGCTGATTGCCGCCGCCGATAATGGCCAGCGCTACGTGATGCCCAGCTTTGTGGGAAAGCCTTTGGCAGAGGCAAACATTGCACTGATCAAAGGCGGCTTTACTTTGGGTAAAGTGCGTCTGGTGAACGACGGCGACAGCAATGCCGCGCAGACGCCGGGGATTATCGTGCGGCAATCTCCGGCCGCAGGACAGCGCGTTGCGGCGGGAGCGACGATTAGCTTTGATGTAAGGAAGTGAAGAGCGTTTCACCGCAAAGGACGGAAAGACGCAAAGGGGTTAACCACAGAGGACGCAGAGGAACACAGATAGAAATATCAAAGGAGAGGTTCGTCAAAGGAATTCCTTGATGCTGTACTTGTGGTGATTGGCATTCTCGAGATGCTTCGACTTGCCTCGCGTCGCGTAGCTAAGCTCGAGAGGCGCTCAGCATGACAAAATCCTTTGTGTTCCGTCGTGGTTAAGGCCTTTCGAAAATAGCGGCAAAGAATCCATCGCAAGGATGAACGCCGGGTATTGTCCGCAGAAAATCACCGCTGATAAGTTCATCGATATTTTCCCAGACCAGCTCTCCCGACTCCCGCAGACGGTGTAACTCAGTTCGTACCGGAATGATTTTGAAGTCGGAACTAGCGGAGAGGCAGGCGGCGATTACCTGCTCGTTCTCTTCCGGCTCCAGCGAGCACGTGGAATAAACGAGCCTTCCCCCAGCAGAAACGTGGCGCATGGCAGCCTTAAGAATCGCAATCTGGCGAGTTTGTAGATCGAGAAGATCTTCAGGCTTGAGCTTCCATTTGATTTCCGGATTGCGCGCCAGCGTTCCGGTGCCGGAGCAGGGAACATCAACCAGGACGCGATCAAAGTCTGCGCCATAAGGCAGAGCCAGCGCATCGGCAGTAATGACTTCTACATTTTGCTGCGGCGCGAGCCTGCGCAAAAGCGTTGCCCGATGCGGATGCAGCTCGGTGGCAACGATCTCTGCTTCCGGCAGACGGGTAGCCATGGCAGCGGTCTTGCCGCCGGGAGCGGCGCAGCAATCGAGTATGCGCCGACCTTGGCCCACGAGCGCGGCCACCAATTGTGAGCCTTCATCCTGGATGGCAATCTTTCTTTCTAAAACCTGGCCATCGCGGAACATTTGCGTGGCGCTAACATCGCCGGAGGTCACGATTCGCGCTGTCGACATCAATGCGCCAGGAGCGAGTTGAATGCCTTCTGCCGCCAGGAGCGCTTCGTCGTCTGGGCTGCTGAGACGCAGAACAGTAGGAGGAATGCGCTGGTCGTATTCGCAGATTTTCAGGGCAACATCGTTGCTGAAGAGAGCTGACCATCGTTCCACCAGCCATCGCGGGTGCGCCAGAGAAGAGGACAAATAATCGACGCCGCTTAATTTGGAAGAATGTGGGCCATACGCGGATTTTACTTTGCGCATTACGGCGTTGACTAATCCGGCGGCAGAGACTTTCTTTGCCCGCTTTACCAGCTCCACCGTTTCATTCACTGCGGCATGCGGCGGTACTTTGGTGAGAAATTGCTTCTGGTAAACACCCATACGGAGCGCGGTGAGGACTTCGAAATCGAGCTTGCGGAAAGGCGTGAAGCTAAGACGCGCGATGGTTTCATCCAGCAGGGAGCGCCAGCGCAGCACACCCATCACGATTTCCGTGGTGAGATTACGATCTACCGGAGAGAGTTCGTTAAGAAGCCCGGAATGCAGCAGCTCTACCGCATACGAGGATTCGCGCTCTACTCGCAACAATATGTTGAATGC
>DASXJO010000074.1:0-4788 GCA_036497385.1 Candidatus Angelobacter sp.
GCCGAGTGCTAGGAGAGTCTTGAGCTTTATTAACTTTGCCGCACGCGAAATTAACTGCAAGATCGTCTATTACGGCGCCGGTTTGGGCGGTAAGACAACGAACCTGCAGCATATTTTCGATAAGACGGTCGATAAACAAAAAAGCAAGATGATCTCCCTGGCCACGGAAACGGACCGGACGCTCTTCTTTGACTTTCTGCCTCTCGATTTGGGGACTGTCCGCGGCTTCCGCACCCGATTCCACCTCTATACCGTCCCCGGACAGGTCTTTTACGATGCCAGCAGAAAGTTGATCCTGCGCGGCGTAGATGGCGTGGTTTTTGTGGCCGATTCGCAGGAAGAGCGTATGGACGCGAACATTGAAGCTTTGGAAAACTTGCAAGAGAACCTGAAAGAGCACGGTTACGACTTCAAGAAGATTCCTTACGTCCTGCAATTCAATAAGCGCGACCTGCCCAGCGCCATGGCAGTTGAAGAACTAAAACGCGAGCTGGCCAAAAAAGATGAGCCTACCTTTGAAGCCGTAGCGTTCCAGGGAAAAGGCGTTTTTGAGACGCTCAAAGAAGTGGCGCGATTGGTGCTGATTGAGTTGAAGAAGGGCTGAGCCACAAGCATTCAGCAGTCAGCCATCAGCATTCAGCGGAAGCAATATCACCGCAGATTACCGCTGAGAGTTGCAGATTAAAGCGACAGTAGCCGCGAATTTCGCGAATGGACGCGAATCAAATTTTCTCTTTGGTTCTTTCTCATTACTCAGGGCGGGGCCATCGCCCCGTGTATGAATCTGCGGCCTCTCATTAATTCCTTCCGCCAGGAACGGAAATTTCCATCAAATTAAAACATCACCTTGCAGCCGTGAATCCTTAAATGGGCCGCTGATAGTAATCCTGAAAAGGCACTGAGTATGGAGTCTTTGGTTCGACGGAGAATTCTTAAAGCCGTGTTGAATAGGAACCATTAGTTCTGTAGTCTTTGTTGATCCATGTTTTGTTTCGACAGTGCATTTCCAGCGTGTTTGGAGAAGGAATTAAAAACACTGAAAAGGAGAAATCTATGTCGAATAACAACGAAAAACGCGTGCTCAGCCGGATGGGTGCTCGTCAACTCACAGCAAACGAAATCGATCAAGTTGCCGCAGCGAAGTTAACCTTTGCGAGCGTTCTAGCAACCGGCCCGGTCAACAATCCTGACGAAACCTTTGATCAATAGCCCGCTTGGCGGCTTTTGAAGAAAGACGCTTCCACACATTTAATTTTTCCAGGATGTTTTAAGGAAAAAGCCAACACTGAAAGGAGAAACTTTATGGCGAATACTAATGATAATCGGGTACTCAACCGCAGAGGCGCTCGTCAACTTACATCGGATGAACTGGAACAGATCAACGGGGCGGGAGGAGGATTCACCCGCGCAAGCTTGACCGGAACCAACATGATGCACAGTCCTGATACCGACATGGACTCATAGCTCCCGTAGCGGAGCCTCCACGTTTCGACAGGTTGTGCCTGGCCAGATTGGGAGAAGGCCAAACTGAAAGGAGAAATCATGTCAAACAATGAAAACCGCGTGCTTATCCGCAAAGGGGCGCGTCCACTGACGCAGAAAGAAATTGACGGGGTAGCGGGCGCAAGGCTGCCCTCGATTTTGAGCGTGATCCGCACGAACAGTCCCAGCGGCTCGGACTTCACCACCGACGAATAGCGGCTTCGGTACGCCTGGTCCACCAGCCCTGAGTATCCAGGAAGAGATCAGGAATCTAGACTAGAGGCTGGAGCAATAGCTGCAGCCGTTAACCCGAAAGCGCAAACTGCGGAAGCGCGGGTCGCAGGCCGGCGCTTCCCTCCTTACGCGGTATAAGCAATGAAGATCATCGTGCTGGCGCACCCAAAAGACGACCATGCCGCCCCAGTTCGCTGGGCCCTGGAACAGGCCGGGTATCAGACCGCGTGCTGGAGCGGCATTTCCTCGGCCCCCGAGGACCAGGCTTCCCTGCTGATGGATGAACATCCCTGCATTACCCTGGAAAAACACCGGTTGGAAAGCGATGACGTGCTCTGGCTCCGCCAGTCTGACTCGCCAGCGGACGCATTGCCCGGCCTAAAACCACTCTCGCCCTGTGACGCATTCTTTGACGCGCTGATCTGCATGCTGGAAAACCTGCCTGTTCGGTGCGTCAATCGATATTCAGCCTCGCGGCTGGTCCGGAATAAGGCAGTGCAGTTACGAATGGCAGGCGCTTCCGGCTTGAAAACTCCCGCAACGCTCATGTCGAACTCGCCGGCAGCCGTGCGGCGCTTTTTTGATCAATACCCTGACAATGCCATCTGCAAGGCCTTCGCTTCGCACGTCTGGCAGCAGCAAGGGAATCCAGATTTGATGGTGACGGAGACTTTCTCGCTGAACCGAGAGGAACTGCCGACGGAGGACGAGGTCTTCACTTATTCGCCCGCCATCTACCAGGAAAAGGTAAAGAAGCAATTCGATGTCCGCGCGGTGCTGATGGGAGAGCGCGTCTATTCATTCGCCGTGCGTACCGCCGCCAATTCGCTCGACTGGCGCCATGACGCAGCCCTGAGAAAGGTTACCGTTCAGCGCATTGCCACGCCTGCCGCGGTGGAGAGCGGCATACTCAGGTTCGCCGCCGCAGCCGGCGTCTGCACTGGCTCACTGGATTTTGCCGTGAACCGCAATGGAGAGTGGTGGTTCCTGGAGATCAATGAGCAGGGCCAGTTTCTGTGGCTCGACGACTTTTGCCCGAAAGCCCAACTCCTGGAGAAATTTTGCGCATTTCTTACCGCGCCGCAAAGCTCCACGCAGACGCTGGAGGAGCGCCAGGGGCTGTTTCCCTCGACCGCCGAATATCAGCTATCCCACAAGCAAGAGAAAGCCTTGAACATCGCCACTGTCTCGGCGGATGCAGCGTTCAAGTCGCTGGAACCGTGAAGTAAGGGATCAGACAAACTTATTCGCCGCAGATTCCGCTGATGGAGCGCAGATCAAGAATTAGCCGCAAATTTCGCGAATCAACACGAATCAAAAATAAGATTTGGTAATCGGGTAATTTGGTAATTGAGTAATTTGGAAGCAAAAGCCGTGAAACAAAGCAATCAGTGATCAGCATTCAGCCAAAAAAGGTTAACCGCAACGGACGCAAAGAACGCAAAGAACGCAAAGGAACTCAGATTGAATCCCTTCTTCCCTTTGCGTCCTTCGCGGCCTTTGCGGTAATGAGGTTTTGCTGATGCTGAGTGCTTACTTATGATCCAACAGCGGCGTGATCCCACCAAAGTCCCGTGAAGACTTGCCGGTGCTTCGTCCCGCCTTGGCTGCCAGCGGCGATCCGGGATTCAGTTCTCCATATTTTTCCAGCAGAACAGGTACAAGAGCGCCTTCGGCTTCCTTGGTAAAGGTCATCTGCGTTTCTTTGCGATCAATGCGGATGAAGTCGCCCAGCTTGATCTGGCCGGTAGCGACCAGATTTGCCAGCGGGAAGACCACATTCTTTTCAATCGCACGCTTCAGATGCCGTGCGCCGTATTTGGGGTCAGTCCCTTCCTGTAACAGGAAGCTCTTGACCGGCGAGGTGCAGGAAAACACGAACTGGCTGTTACCCGTGGCCTGCAGGATGCGCTGTTGCACCATTCCCAGCTCAATTTCCAGGATCTGCTCAAGATGTTCCGACTTCAGGGTCTTGAACACCACCACTTTATCGATGCGGTTCATGAACTCCGGCGAGAACTTGCGCCGGGCCGCATCTTGCGCCGTCCGCGTGATCTTGTCGTCGAGAGCGGCGTCCATGTGGTTAGCGCGCTTGGTATTGCCAAAGCCGAGGCCGCCGGTCATGAGTTCGTCCATTTCGTGCGCGCCCAGGTTTGACGTCATCACAATCAGACACTGGGAGAGATCCACGCGCCGGTTGTCGCCTAAGGTAAGCGTGGCTTTATCCAGGATGCCGAGCAGGAGCTGCCACAGCGCGTCACTGGCTTTTTCGATCTCGTCGAACAGCAGCAGCGTGAGCTTGAGCTTTTCCGTATGCCATTGGTTCAGGGCTTCCTGCGTGAGCAGAGGGTGCGTCTCCCGATGTCCCAGATAGCCGGGCGGCGAGCCAATCAGCTTGGCGATTTCATGGCTGTGCTGGAATTCCGCGCAATCGATCTTGATGATGGCCCGGGGGTCGCCAAAGAGCGATTCCGCCACGGCTTCCACCACGCGCGTCTTGCCTGAACCTGTGGGTCCAAGGAAAAGGAGGTTTCCCACGGGACGCCCGGGAGCGTTCAAGCCCGCAAGAAACATCTGGTAAATTTCCACCACTTTTTCGACGGCCGGATCCTGGCCAACAATTTTCCGCCGCAATGCGGTTTCAAAGTCTTGCGCATCAGAGCTGCGCCGTGTGGGATCAAGTGCAGTATTAAAGCCGGTCCTCATAAATTCCCCGCCTCTTTTTGCCGAGGACTCCTCCGAATTTCGGAGGTGTTAATGTGAGATGGAGATGTAACTGGCAGAGTTGTCATTACTAATCCGTCAACATCCGTCAACATTTCATCTACATGCATCAAACAGTTAGATGCTGAGTGTGTGACAAAAGGCCAGACACTCACGCCATTTTGATCAGAGTACCGGGTTGCGTGCTAAGATGCCTGCAAGACCCCGGGAAAGAGCCTAAATGTTACCCAAGAAGTTTCGTTTCATCTCCTCTGCCGCCCTGATTGCGTTAGGGCTGACGATTGCGGTTGTCGGATTTACGCGACACGGCCAGATTAAAGCCTCCGCTTCGGAAAAACCGGCTGTCGC
>DASXJO010000075.1:0-1569 GCA_036497385.1 Candidatus Angelobacter sp.
ACCCGCCCGGACGCGCTCGCTCTCCTGCACGTTAATGTGGACGCCCTTCGGCACCGAATATTCCTTCTCCGTACCGTTATCGGCCACTACGTAGATTTTGCGCTGGCCTTTTGAGACCTCGCCGAATTTCACCACGCCATCAATCTCGCTGATGATCGCGGTTTCACGCGGCTTGCGGGCCTCAAACAACTCAACCACACGCGGCAGACCACCGGTAATATCCTTGGTCTTGGTGGTTTCGCGCGGGATCTTTGCCAGCACGTCGCCGGGATGAACTTCATCACCATCCTGCACCATCAAGTGGGCGCGTGACGGCATGAGGTAACGCCGGGCTGATTTTGCCTTGATCACGATTGCGGGCTGGCGCTTTTCATCCGGCGACTCACCCACCACGTGGCGGGAAAGACCGGTGACTTCATCCACTTCTTCATGGAGCGTCACGCCTTCCTGCAAGTCTTTGAACTGCACAGTGCCGCCAACTTCCGTGAGGATGGCAAAGGTGTAAGGATCCCATTCACCCATTACCTGTCCCACAGTTACCTGCTGGCCGTCCTGGACTTTGAGCCGTGCGCCGTAAACCACTGAGTAGCGCTCTTTTTCGCGGCCCTTGTCGTCTACCACGGCGATGGACATTGCGCGATTCATAACCACCAGATCGCCTGATTTTGCTTTAACGGTCTGAGGATTGATGAAGCGCACACTGCCTGCGGTGCGTGCTTCCAGTCGAGACTGTTCAGACACGCGCGATGCTGTACCACCAATGTGGAAGGTACGCATCGTCAACTGCGTTCCCGGTTCACCAATGGATTGCGCCGCGATAACGCCTGTTGCCTCGCCCAGTTCAACCATGCGGCCTGAAGCCAGATTGCGCCCGTAGCAGGCGATGCAAACACCACGTTTTGATTCGCAAGTCAACACGGAGCGGATCTTTACCCGCTCAATGCCGGCAGCCTGAATTGCGCTGGCCAGCTCTTCCGTGATGTCCTGGTTCACGTCCACAATCACGTTGCCTTCATAGTCCTTGATTTTCTCCAGCGATACGCGGCCCACAATGCGGTCACGCAACGGCTCGATAATGTCGCCCGCTTCCACAATGGATCCCACGTAGATGCCGTCGACAGTTCCGCAATCCTGTTCGCTGATGATTACGTCCTGCGCCACGTCCACCAGGCGGCGAGTCAGGTAGCCTGAATCGGCAGTCTTAAGCGCCGTGTCAGCCAGTCCTTTACGCGCACCGTGCGTGGAGATGAAATACTGCAACACGGTCAACCCTTCACGGAAGTTAGCCGTGATGGGCGTCTCAATAATTTCACCGGATGGCTTGGCCATTAGTCCGCGCATGCCCGAAAGCTGGCGAATCTGCTGTTTCGATCCGCGAGCGCCGGAGTCGGCCATAACGTAAATCGGGTTCAGCTGTCCAACCTTGTCCAGCTCCTGCATGTTGTTGAACATCTCGTCGGCAACTTTTTCCGTTACGTTCGACCAGATTTCAATCACCTTGTTATAGCGTTCGCCGTTGGTGATTGCGCCATCCAGGTATTGCTGTTGAACGGCAATAACCTGCTTTTC
>DASXJO010000076.1:0-6198 GCA_036497385.1 Candidatus Angelobacter sp.
GAACTGGGTTGTCAATAAACCACGAATCCAGGAGGACAACACCCTTTGACATGGCTGGAGCCACGCCGGAATATGCACTTGCGATACCTCATAAGGTGATTGCCTGCTTGTATTTAGGCGGCTTTTCAGCGGATAATCACGTTCGCATCCTTCCCCCACGATTCGCAATTGAGGTGATTATGGCCACACGGCCCGCGCAAACAGAACCCGATCTAACTGGCGATACTCGCGTCCCGGCGCCCAGCTACAAATACATTCAATTCGATGTGGTTGATTCCATCGCGCGGCTCACGCTGAACCACGCTCCGCACAATGTGCTGACCGTGCCCATGATGAAAGAGATGGCCGAATCCATTGAGAGTCTGAATGGCCGGGCCGATGTAAAAGCAATCCTGCTGCAATCTTCACAGCAGGCATTTTCCGCGGGCATTTCACTGGAAGATTCGCGGCCAGACCGAGTTTTCCAGACGCTGGACGCTTTTACCCGCGTCTTTCAGGCGATGGTGGATATTTCTAAGCCCGTGGTCGTGGTAGTAAATGGCCCAGCCATTGGAGCAGGATCAGAGCTGGTGGGCTTTGCAGACGTTGTTTTGGCCACACCCAAAGCCAAGTTCGCGCAACCGGAAGTGAAGCTTGGCGTGTTTCCGCCGTTTGCTGCCGTGATGTTGCCGCAGCTTATTGGTACCAAGAAGACTTATGAGCTGATTCTTACCGGCGAAGCGCTTTCAGCCGAGGAAGCGCTCAACTTTGGATTCGTGAACAAGGTGGTGCCGGAAGCGGACCTGCAAAAACACGTGGATGCTTTGATCGCCCGCATCGGCGAATTCAGCGGTCCGGTGCTGGAAGTAACGAAGCGCGTGATCAGCAGCTCCATTGGACGGCCGCTGAAAGAAGCCATGAAGACGTCACAGGACCTCTATTTGAATGAGCTGATGAACCTGGAAGACGTACAAGAGGGCTTGCGCGCCGTGATTGAGAAACGCAAGCCCGTCTGGAAGAACAAATAGCATTCCTGAAATCCCGAACGCGCGTTCTTTGCGGTGAGGGAACCCTATTCCCCACTACAAATTCTGGGTAAGCCATAAGAGGTTTGTGGCTATAGCGATCCCTCGCTTCGCTCGGGATTTCAGAAAACCACCTGGAAGACGTCCAGGAAGGCTTGCGCGCTGTGATTGAAAAACGCAAGCCCGTGTGGAAGAACAAATAGCATTTCCTGAAATCCCGAACGCGCGTTCTTTGCGGTGAAGGAACCCTATTCCCCACTACAAATTCTGGGTAAGCCATAAGAGGTTTGTGGCTATAGCGATCCCTCGCTTCGCGAGGGATTTCAGAAAACCACATGGAAGACGTGCAGGAAGGCTTGCGCGCCGTGATTGAAAAACGCAAGCCCGTCTGGAAGAACAAATAAAGTCTGACGTTTAAGAAGCTTTGTAGCTGATGCGATGCTTGATGGAGTTATAGATCTCTTCCGGCACTACCATGCGGCCAAGCAGATCAATCTTGCTGGGATAAGGCCGGTGCTCCACAATGCGCTCTGCCCAGTCCGCGTCCAGGCTAAGGCCTTCCATGATCTCCTGTTGGCTGGCCTCATTGATATTGATCGTCGATCTGTTACTGGTTGACCTGCTCTCGGCACGACGACGGCGCCGCGCCGCAAAAATCCATGCTCCGGAAAAGATTCCAAGACCCACTGCTCCCAGAAATGACAGCACCTTCATTCGACAGCTCCTTGTTGTTCTGCCTATTGGAAGGAATTTCTTGTCTCCGGGTTTGTATGGACGGGCAAAGTTGCGGGTAAGTCTCGATGAGCAGCAACTCAGCTTTGCTTCAGCAGCTGTGCTGCTAGAGATTTTTCACCAGGAACCGCACCATGTGATAGCCATCCATGTATTTGAAGGGCGTTTCACCGGTAGTGTAATGGCCGCAGGGCAGCACCACGGTTTTCAGGTCGGCGCCATATTTGCGGAACCCCGCTTCAGCTTCACGGGAGAGCTCCGGCAAGAACGTGAGATCGTAACGCGCATAGATCAGTAGATTTTTCTTGGGATAGCGGGCAAATTTGTCGAAGTACGCCATGGGGCTGACGCACTTCCAGGACTGCCGCAGGCTTTCCAGCGTAATTCCATCGCGCTCCAGGCCTTCGCGGACATGGCGTGTTGATTGGCCGGTCCAGACGACATCCGCCATGTAAGTGGAAGCGTGGTTAAAGACATTTACTTTTAGCCGAGGATCATGCGCGGCGGCAAGAAATGAATAGCACGATCCCAGACTCGTTCCCACAACTCCCACATGGTCTTTGCCCTGAGAATAGAGCCAGTCAATGCAAGCGCGGAGGTCAACCACCGCTTGGCGCGCTGCATCCAGTGTGCGGCAGATGTTGGGCGAGACAGCGTAGTCAGAGCGGGCAGTCTCTTGCGGACGGCGAATGTCATGGTAGGGCTTGCTCAGGCGCAGCATGGAAATGCCAAAGCGGTTCAGGATAGGCCCAAGCGCGTTGTAAGCGATGCCGTTGGCGTTCCAGTGCGGCAGCACGATCACGGCGCGATTCCCTTCGGCAGGGAACCAGCGCGCGTTCACCATGTCATTTTCCGGATAAGGTGTTGGCGCGGGCGAAGTAAAGCGCAGGAAAGTGCCATCGCCCTTGGGAACTTTGTCATTGGCGTTGCTGCCCGTGGGGAACAGCTCGATCTTGCGCGTCTCCAGGCGGAAGTCGTCCGGAGTTTTATAGGCAAAAAACTCGTCACTATGCGCGACAATGCGATCATTCAGCTGGTGCAGGTAACTTTCAAAATGCTCTTCTGAATTGGGAAAATTGCCGTTGACCAGAGGCCAGCGGCGGGCCCATTCCATGCCCCATTCCAGCGGGCGTACCACGCGGTTGGTGTCGCGCGTGGTGAGACGGGTCTCCCACGCATACATCCATTTTTGATAAATGCTTGCCATGAATTTTATGAAGAGTTCTAGCCTTAATTCTAAATGATGCAGAGTACTTTTCTGATGCTTGGGTAGATGCCCGGCTGCCAGCGTTAAGTGAAATCCCGTACACTGTGCATACCGGAGCGAAGAGCCTTTGATTGCGACACAACTTGAGCGTATTGCCCATGAAATCGGCGGCGAATTGCGTGGTGCGTCTTCATCTCTCAACTCCGCGGCTTCGCTTATTATCGACCGCATTTGTACGGACTCGCGTGGTGCTGCTCCGGGCGCGCTGTTCGTCGCCCTGAAAGGCCAGCAGACCGACGGGCATCGTTTTCTGGCCGATGCATTCCGCAATGGCGCAAGTGCGGCCTTGGTTGAAAAACAAAAGATTGCGCAAGATTATTCTGCCGGCGCGGCTCTTGATCCTTCGTGGCCGGTCATTGTGGTGCCTGATCCACTACGCGGACTGCAAGCGCTGGCGCGCTGGCATCGGCGGGAATATTTCCAGCGCGTGCTGGCCATCACCGGCAGCAACGGCAAGACCATCGTTAAAGACGCTTTGAAATCGCTGCTTGCGGGCAGGCAGGTACTGGCTTCGCCGGGAAGTTACAACAGCCAGCTTGGGCTTCCGCTGGCAGTGCTTTCCGCGGAGAAGCCTGAGCCGCTGGCGATTCTTGAAGTCGGCATTTCTGCACCGGGAGAGATGACGGTGCTGGAAGAGATTGCGCGGCCTGACTATGGCATTCTTACGAATATAGGACTAGCCCATGTTGCGGCCTTTGGAAACCGCGAAGGCATCGCGCAGGAAAAGATGAAATTGTTCGAGCGCATTCCAGAAGATGGCTGGCTGCTGCTGCCGTCTGGCGAGCCAACGCTCGACGCTCCAGCGCAGAAGATCAAATGCACGATTCACCGGATCGGCAGCTCGGATGAATTGCTTTCGCTCAAGCCGCTTGCGCTCAGCGCGGATGGTCAGATGTTGGAATTAAGTGTGCCTTCGCAGGGCTCGCGCAGCGTCACGGTGAAAACGCGCTCGCCAGAGATCATTACCGACCTGCACTTTGCCGCAACTGCTGCTCATCTTCTGGGCGTGCCGCTGGAGGAAATCTCCGCTGCCCTGGCCTACTATGCGCCTACCTCGACGCGCATGGAACTGTGGTCGTCACCACAGGGCATTCGCATTATTAACGATGGTTACAGCTCCGATCCAATCTCCGTCCATTCGGCGCTGCGATCGGCCACGCTGGGTGCGTCGCGCAGCGGAAGAAAGATGTTTGCTTTTGCCGGCATGCGCGAGCTTGGCTCCAACTCCGCCCGCGAGCATGCACAGGTGGGCGCGCAGGCAGCGGAGTGCGGGTTTAGCCATCTTTTTCTCGTGGGCAATGGCGAGCTTGCCACCACTGCTGAGGGATACAAGCGTGTGCGACCTGAAGGCAATGTTGAGCAAGTGAAGTCGGCCAGCGAACTGAAAGACCGGCTGCTTCCGCTACTGCGCCCGGGAGACACGGTGCTGTTCAAAGGCCCGCGTAATGCCGGGATGGTGAAGGCCGTGCGCGATCTTTCCGGCGCTATCGCCCAGCGATGCCTTTGGGTGAACCTAGCGGCGATTGAAGGGAACGTTGCGCGCTTTAGGCGGCACTGCGGCGGCGCGGTGCACATTGTCGCCATGCTCAAGGCCATGGCGTATGGCACTCAGCTGGCGCAACTGGGATCGTGGATGTCGCAACTGGGAATTCATCATGTGGGCGTATCGTCAGCCAATGAGGGCGTGGCTGTACGGAAGTCCGGCGCGGACCAGGAGATTCTGGTTTTTCTTTCAGAGCGAGAAGACGTTGATAATCTGCTGACCTATCGACTTACGCCGGTAATCTATTCTGCCGAGTTGGTGGAATCTTTCATTGCGGCGCTGCAAGGCAGCGGGCGCACGCTGGATGTCCATTTGAAACTTGATACCGGCATGCATCGCCTGGGCGTGCCACCTGTAAGCGCAGTGGAGCTGGCGCAGCGCATTCGCTCCAGCGGCGTGATGCGCCTTACCGGCGTCTGTACTCACTTTGCCTCCGCGGAAGATCCTGCGACGGACGACTTCACGCGCCAGCAGATCGCGGCTTTCAATCAGGCTATCGGCGGACTTGAAGCAAGCGGCTTTCATGATCTTCAGATTCATGCCGCCAACACCGCCGGCGCGATTCGCTTTCCGGAAGCGCATTACAACATGGTGCGCATCGGCCTTGGGCTTTACGGAATTTATCCGTCAGAGGCTGCGCGCAAAGTGATTGACCTGGAACTTGCCGTGGGGCTCACCAGCCGCATCACCAGCATCCAGGAATTTTCTGTGGGCGATACGCTGGGCTACAACCGCACGTTCACCGCCAAGCGCCGCACCAAAGTCGGCATTGTGCCTTTTGGTTATGACGATGGACTTCCCTGGCAGCTTTCCGGCGCGGGACAAGTGCTGGTGGAAGGCCGGACCGCGCCGATCGTAGGACGCATCAGCATGGACCAGATGCAGATTGACTTAACCGATATTCCCGACGCAAGCATTGGGGCCGAAGTCCTGCTCTACGGCACGCATAACGGACATACGCTGCGGCCGGAGCAGGTTTCGCAAATGGCGGGAACGATTCCATATGAGTTGCTCACGCGTCTGGGCGAAAGAGTGCACAGAATTTACATTGAACCGTAAGCGGGGCGTTCGCCAGACAAACACGGCGCCATTCGAAGTTACTTCCAACTTTTCCACCTTCATCCACAAGCAAGGTTGGTTATGCACAGGAAAGTCACTGCTATCGTTTTGAATTTCCAGATCGCTTCTTGAAGTCAGCCAAGGGTTGATAGATATTTTCCATACTCAAGTGTGAATGTCCTTCTCGACAGTTGAGGTTCGGTTCGAAAGAACTGACGGCACACTCAAGGGACTTGCCGGAGTTTAATCTGCGTTGGTTTTGGCTGCCGGCTGCGGCCAAAACCGTATCTCATTCCAAAAGAATGAGCGTGAGAGAAACTTGCCGACTGCCAGACGCCGCTCCGGCAACAGAGCTGCGGAAGAACATCCACCCCGCTAGCCCGGTCTGTATGGCTGGTACAGACCGGGTTTTATTTTTTGCATTTTCAGGGGCTAAAGCCCTGAGACTTTAAACAATTTGTCCGCAGGCCTAAAGGCCTGCTCCACCCCGTTGCGATTGCGGCAATCGATGGGAAGAACTTGCCTTCACAAAGGCCGCGCTTCTCTCTGTTTTCGCCAGCTATATCGGGTTATCATGGGGAGCGAACGGCTAC
>DASXJO010000077.1:0-5632 GCA_036497385.1 Candidatus Angelobacter sp.
CCGGCTATTGCTGCGCCCGTGGAAGCACATGCTGCTGCACCGCGGCTGGCCCACCATGCAATACCTTGCCCGAACTGAAGCGCACACTTACGCTTTTTCCGTGGCGGCGAACGCGATTCTTTCATTTTTTCCTTTCATGGTGCTGCTCATGTGGCTGATTCGCAATGTCTTCCACTCGGCAACTATGTACAATGTGGTGGTGGATTTATTGCGGGACCATCTGCCGGCCGGCCAGGATTTCGTGATACGCAATCTTCAATCGCTGGTAAAGGCGCGCCAGCGCGTCAAGATGGCTTCGGTGGTGATTTTGCTCATTACGTCCACCGGCGTTTTTGTGCCGCTGGAAGTGGCTTTCAATCGCATCTGGGGATTTGCCAAAAACCGCTCCTACCTGGGAAACCAGATCATTTCGCTGGTGCTGGCCTTCGCCTGCGGCATATTGGCGCTCATTTCCATCGGCATGGCAGCGGGGAATGAACTGGCATTGACTTTCATGATGCGGGGCAATGAAAACATAATTTTCCGCGCCGCTACTTTTGTAGCGCTCAAGGTCTGCGCCACTCTGGCCAGCATAGCCATCTTCTTTCTTATTTACTGGCTTCTGCCTAACGGCAAGATCAAAGCCAGGAGCGTGCTTCCGGCGGCGGTCGCCATGGGCGTGCTGTGGGAAGTAGGAAAAGTTTTGTACATCAAGGCTCTCCCCTGGCTGGATTTTCAGGAGGTTTATGGACAGGCATTTTCCATCTCAGTGGCCCTGATGTTTTGGGCATTCATTTCCGGTTTAATGTTGCTGGCGGGTGCACACTTGTCATCCGATTTCACACCTGAAGCTGCAGAGGCGGCCGCGGAAAACGGAGATGAGAACGGTGTTGAGTTTTCGTAGCTTTGACTTTTGATTTTTGGTAAATTCTGTCGTCCAAACTGCGCGAAACCGCTTTATTGGCGATAGAATTCTCGCAGTACCTGGATTCCCTCCCCTGGGCGTTTTTGCCCTTCCCCTGCGCTGGTTTCCACGGGCCCGAAAGTTGCAGTTGTTGTGCTCGACGAGATATCTGGAGGAAATTTGCGAAAGTGTGGTTCGCACGTCGCTGGCAATGGTCTTATCGGTGATAGGGAGCGCGACGCAAGCTCACGCGAGAAATCTCCCGGCGCCTGTTCCCCGCTGCTGCCAGCTATGTTGAAATTTTGCAATTCAGGCCCTGAAATAAAAATTTGCAGTCGTTGCGCGCTCAAACGACTGCCTACTCTAAAGGAGAAAACTATGCGGAAAAGTGTGATTCGGTTGGTGCTAGCAATGGTCTTATTGGCGGCAGGGAGCGCGATGCAAGTTCACGCGACAACTCTCCCCGCGCCTGTTCCCCAACTCCCCCCGGTGAGTTGCAATTAGGTTCTGCCGTGTTAGAGTGCATGGGTTAAACTTGCCCACGCTCTTGTGAAAAATAGCGAACTAGCATTGACTGTGATAGGCACGGGACTCGGAGTAGTCCTGTGCCTACTGTTGATCGTGCGCCGCTTCTACCGGGAATTCCCGATATTTTTTGCTAGTGTCGGCTTGTCGGTGCTCGCAACGATCCTCTTGTTAAGTGTGAGTAATAACACTCACTACTATGCTGTTGTGTTCTGGGCAAGCGAGGCGTTGGGGGTTGTTCTCGCGTTCTTGGCCCTTAACGAAGCGTTGCGTTCGGTATTTCGGAATTTTTTGAGCATGAGATGGTTCCGATGGCTTTTTCCGGGAATTGGCATTGTAATGATTGCTGTGGCAATTCTGCGCATTCTCCTGCTTCCCCGCCCAGCCTTCAGTTTGTTTACCACCACGATCCTGGGGCTGGAAATTGCGGTCGGATTCCTGCAATTTGGCATATTTTCTCTGTTTATTATTCTCGTCAGGCTGTTTCACCTGCGCTGGGGGCAGCACGCCGCGGGGATCGTTTTTGGCTATGGCGTAAGCGCGGCGGGGTCTTTAGTCGCTTTTTTGCTTCGTTCGGAATTTGGAACGAAATTCGATCCAGTTGTCAGAATTGCCCCTCCTATCGCGTACATTATTGGAGTGGCCATTTGGCTGGCCACGTTTTTAAAGGCGGAGCCCGGACGGCAAGAAGCAGCATGGGCCGTGAAGCTTACGCCGGAGCAAATGATTACGGAACTGAAGCGGCATACTGAAACGGTGAAAGGCATCCTGGGACGATGATGTTCGATATCATCACGATATTTCTGATCGGCACACTGCTGTTAGTTGCCGTTTATACCGCCATTCAGTTTCGCGGCAAATTTCCCAAACGCACCATTGAAGATGTGACCCCTTTTCTGCGTCCGGCGGAGCATGACGAACTTGAGCAATTGCTGGATCCCGCGCAGGAAACCAATTTCCGTATAAGGATGTCAGCGCAGGAGTTCGCTGACTGGCAGCGGCGGCGAATCCATTTGCTGCGCGAGTATTTGCTGCGCATGTCGCACAACGCCCTGGTGTTGATTGAATGGGGCAACATGGAAACCGACCAGACCGGAAACGACGCCGAAGCAGCCCGCCAACGGCAGCTAATGGCGCAGGAACTGGTGCAGGCAGCTACGGAGTTCCGGCTGTACTCGTTTCTGGCGCTGGTTAAATTGAAGTTATGGCTGGTATTGCCTTCGCCCTTTAGTCTTCTGCTTCCCTCTCCGAGCCTGCCTTCCATGCGCCGCCTGTTTGGCATTGACGCGCTTGGCTCCTACCAGCGCCTGAGGACGGCAGCCGGCAGCCTGAGCCTGGCGCACGGCCTCCACTTCCGTGACGCATTGCTGGAACGCCTTTAGTATCCAATCTTTCTGTGGTTTCGCCGTAGGGCCACGCTCACCGATATAATCGGGGAAGATTGGCTTTCCGGTCCCAAATCACGCGCAAGCTGACCTCGGCGGGCATGATGCCGCGCACTCGGCTGGCATTGGCAACCCTCTATCTGGCAGGGATAACAGCGCTCCTGCTCCTGCTGAAGTGGCTACTCAAATTGGCCAATGCGCCGCGCGCTGCTGATGCCCTGAGCGGCTGGACGACCTTTCTGGGCTGGATGGCCTCAATGCTGTTGCTGTGGCTGGGCCTGCGCTGGCTGCGCGACAACGTAATGTGGAGCGTACGCAATCGGCTGATCGTCACATACCTATTCATCGGTGGGGTACCGGTAACGCTGGCGGTGGCCATTGCTCTTCTATCCGGGTATCTGGTACTGGGCGATTTGGCCGTGTTCAGCGCCGTTTCTGAGATTAAGGCAGAAGCCAACCGGCTGGGCGCAGCCAATGCTGCGGCGGAAGAGGAAATCACCCGCCACAGCAGCACCCCGGAGAAGATCACCGCGAGAGACATATCATTTCCCGGACGATTGATCGCCGTTCTGCCCAAGTCTTCTCTCCCAGGCTGGGTTAAGGATGGCTTTACCGGATTGGTCAGCGAAAAAGGACATATTTACCTGCGCGCCGCGAACTCTCTCCAGGATTCGCATAGCCCTGCGATGGTGGTATCGACCGTTTTAATGGATCGAAAATTTCTGGCCAGAATTGCCACCAAAGTGGGATCGCTCACGCTTTCTTCGCTGGATCCAGATAGCGATGAGAAGTCGCTCGAAGCCACGGGATCCAATAAGCAAGGCACTGCAGCGGGTCAGATCAACGCGGGTAGTGTGCCCGCGCCGGTAAACGCGGTGGATCGCGAAGTAGATTTTGGCGGACCTATCCAAGTCATAGATTGGGCGGACGGCTCATTGCGCACAAGGATTATGACGGGTACCACGCGGCTTTCCACGGTGTATTCCTATCTCACAACCTCCGTGGGCATTGGGAGCATGGAGATCGTAATTGCCCTGATCGGGCTGGCGATTGCATTCGCCATTGTGGTCTTGATTGCGTTGCTGATCGGCATTGGCCTGACCCGCAAGATCACTTATTCCGTGGCAAACCTGTATCGCGCAACGCAGCACATAAATCGCGGTGATTTCAGTCATCGCATCGATGTCCGATCAAAAGACCAACTGGCGGCGCTGCAGGTCTCCTTCAACTCCATGACGGAAAACCTGCAAAAGCTGATCGCCGAACAAAAAGAAAAAGAGCGTCTGCAAAGCGAACTGGAGATCGCCCATGAAGTGCAGGCACAGCTTTTTCCTCGGGCGAATGTTGGGACAAGCACGCTGCAACTGCATGGCATTTGCCGTCCGGCACGCATTGTAAGCGGCGATTATTACGATTTTCTATGCTATGGGCCGGAACAGGTGATGGTCGCGGTGGGCGATATTAGCGGCAAAGGCATATCCGCCGCGCTGCTGATGGCCACCATCCATTCCGCTGTCCGGGCGTATGAGCAGGAGCAGCTTGTTTCTGTGGGCATGGCTGCTGCTTATGGTACTAACAGCAGGGTTGCCGCATTTGAGCCACGCGTAGCGCCGCCTTCGCCAGCGCAGATGCTCTGGCTTTTAAACCGGCATCTATTCCAAAGCACGCAGCCGGAAAAGTACGCCACGCTTTTCCTCGGCTTCTATGACGATGAGAAACATCGTTTTACGTATGCGAATGCCGGGCATCTGCCTCCCATCGTCCTGGCGGCCGACGGTACCGTGCGCCGGCTGGAAACCGGTGGAACCGTTGTTGGTCTATTCCCGGACTGCGACTACGCGGAAGAGACCGTGGAACTCTATCCCGGCGATATTTTTATCGCCTTTAGCGATGGCATCACTGAGCCGGAAAATGAGTTTGGAGAATTTGGCGAAGACCGCCTGATTGAAACCGTTGCCGCCAATCGTCACCAGCCGCTGGACAGAATCACCGAGCACGTGATCTCCGCTGTCCAGGATTGGATTGGCTCAACCGAGCAGCCGGACGACATCACAGTAGTGCTGGCGCGCAGGATTTAGGCGCTCAAGCCTCATTTTCTTGTCCTGCTGTTGGCAATCTTGGTGACTCTCAGTAGGTTTCGCTTACGCCAACAGCCATCTGCCTTTATGTTGTACATCTGACTTTGGCTGTTATTGGAAGAAATCACCCCATGAAACCAACCGGCAACCTCCATCGCCTCCCCGCTACCGATTCATGGCAGCGCCAACCGCAGATCAAAAATGCTCTGGTGCATCGCATTAAGAACATCACCGCCGAGATCCATTCCATCCAGGCAGAAATGCATGGCCAACTGAATGAACCAGCAAGCGAAAATAAGCTGGCCAGATTTTTTGAAGATGAAAATGCCGTCCAGTCTCTCAACGATTTCAAAGCTGAGCTGGACCAGCTTCGCCGGATCTTATGGTTTTACATTGAACAAGCTTCCGCTCAGCCTTCCGCAGCGATGAACAATGAGCAGCAGGATACTCGCCTGCAACGTGTAAACGAACTATTGCGCACCCTGGCTCCTGCGGCAAAACCCACTATCGCTGGGGAGACAATCCAACCCTCAGTTTCATTTTTTGAGCGGCTCGATGTTGTCATGGACACTTACATGCAAGAGAAAAAGCCTGTTGTACAAGTAAAAGCCAAAGCCGCTAAAGCGGGCTATTGATGCGAGTTCGCCAGCCTGTGGTCAAGGTTGGCGATCCGCCATCCCGTTTCAAATACCAGCCGCGCGACTTTTGTCATCTTGGTAAAGTCAATTTTCTCGATCGTATCCGTTGGGCGATGGTAGTCC
>DASXJO010000078.1:0-8616 GCA_036497385.1 Candidatus Angelobacter sp.
TCCGCCACGGCGGATTCGTCCTGTGGCGAATTTGTCAGCAGTCAAAAAAGTTTCAGGGAGCGGATGTGCTACAAACGTTCCCGATCTGGCCTTCGACCGCAGATAGCCTTCTCCGTAGAGCTTCGAAAATGCGAGGTTAACGGTCAACCTTGAGATACCCAAGTCGACGGCCAGAGTTCGAGAGGAAGGAAGCCGAGACGCGGCGCCGGTAAAACTGCCCGATCTCAGCTCATCGCGGATTTGGCGGTATAGTTGCTCGTGCAGTGGTTCAGCCGCGGTCCGGTCGAGCCGAATCATTTCAAACGCGATGACTGAATGTCGCCGTCTCTTATTCAGAAGCGATTTTCTATCGGACATAACCCCCAACTGCCCTCTTCCGCGAATTAATCTTCAGTTTGCACGCGTATTATCAAAAAACAATGGAATCACGTATGCCAAAGCAGAACTGACATGCCCCGTCGTTCACAACCCGCTATCGCCGCATAATGCGACACCGAGAAGTTTCGAGGAATTGAACTGGCCTTATGAAAGTTTGCTGACTGGATATTGTGACAAAGCTCCTGGGTTCGTAAGAGACAAGGGAAAGGAATATTATTTATGCTCTTACTAAAGTGGCTTAGAATTGGTTTCATTGGCTTGGTTCTTTGTACTGCAAGCGCATTGGCTGCGGGCTCGGTCCTTCAAGGGATTGTTAAGGATGCCAAAGGACATCCGATAGACGGCGCGGATATTCGGATTGAAACAAAAAATGGCGGGAGATTGCTCACAACAGTTAAGACGGATGTAACTGGCCGTTACATTTTAGAGGGTCTCCCGGCAGGCAATTACCGAATCACGTTGGTTGTGAATAGTGTCGTCAAAGCTTCCATCAATAACACAACAATCGAATCGGGTGAGCCGACACAATTGAATTTCGATCTGACGCCAGCGCCAGCGTCGCGGGCATCTGTGACCGCGAAGAAAGGGAGCCATTGGGTTTGGGTACCCGCGTTTACTGGAAGTCGTCTGCCTGGTCACTGGGTCGAACTTAATGACAGTGGAAGCTGGGCAGCCGAGGCTAACATCTTCAACGTCGTACGGGTCAGCGGTGAAGAACTGCAACTAACAATTCACAGCAGAGACATCAAAAGGGGCCAGTAACTCGGAACGTCGCCTTCGACCAATTTTTCAACGACTGGCTCGGATACTATTGGGCTCGACCCGGTTTGAGCAAACCTTCACCACTCTTTGAAGTCGCCTGCGTGTTCATGCGTTTCGATCGCATTGCCAGCGCGCTTCGTAGACGCGAATCACAGGCCGATGTGATCGACTGCAAAACTTTGCATATTCGATTGCGTCTGGCTCCCCGTACCGCAGCCGACAGAACGGCAGTGCGTTGGAAATTAGATTGACGCCGCGATGATCTAAACCCAAGATTTTCGAGAACTTCGTCCCATGGATGCCGGATTGGTAAGATGGAGACCATGAAATCCGCTTTTTTTATTACAATTTTCGTGATCGTCGGCGGTGTCGGGTTTTTGTTCGCTTTGCCTGTCGAAGACCAGCGTGTGGCCATTGAATTTCGTGAGGCCAGGGCTGAGTTTGGGTTGCCGCCTCAAATAGACGATGAAAAACTAGACGTCCCGGTAACTGTTGAACCTCTGGAGCAGTATTCAATCGTTCATGCAAAGCCTAAAATAGGAACGACTACATCTCGCCACAGGCACGTAGCGCGTCGGCACCCGAACTTCTTTGAGAAATTAGTCGTCAGTTTTGTCAACCTGCAGAAACACCAGCCCGCGAAAACGGCTACTAAACGCTCGCATACGACCTCACCGCGCGGCTGAGCGTCGGAAATCAAATCGCCGCCACGATAGTCATTAACGGCGGCAGCTTGCCGAAGAACGTTTTGGCACACGAGCGTATTTTTTCCGCCCAGATGCCGTAGGCGAGCTGCCGACGACTGCAGGCTGGCAGTCTGCGCTCCCCTAAGCCGCTGGCGCGCGCGGGACATGAAATTGTCTTGCCGAAGCCAATGAAAAGCTCACGCAAAATTACAATTCAGTTACTCGTTTGCTACACAATTGGGTTCCGGTAAGCCTTGACAAGCCGGCGGCGCGTTGTGGTAGATGGTAGGGCGCTCTGATCGATTGCGTGTGTATATGAAATCGTCGATTCGTACTTTCTCACTTCTCGCCGGCATCGTGTGGAGTGTGGTTCCGGGAATCGACGCCCAGGTCAACGTTACCCAGGAGCACAACAATCTTTCCCGCGACGGACTGTACATCGACGCGGCCTTTACGCCTGCCGCTGCCGCAGGCCTGACGCGTGACCTCAACTTTGATGGCACGATTTCCGGCAATGTTTACGCGCAACCGCTCTACATCGAGGGCGGGCCCAGTGGGCCGATGATTATTGCCGTCACCGAATCCAATAAGGTTTACGCGCTTAACGCCACGACCGGCACAGTGATCTGGCAGCGAACCGACTTGGGCCCGCCTGTCGTTTCAGGTCTTCCCTGTGGAAACATCAATCCGGTTGGCATCACCGGCACGCCTGTTGTCGATCTCGCGTCGCGGTCACTGTTCTTTGACGCTTTGATCGATGGAACGACGAAAAAGCATTTTATTTACTCGTTGAACGTGGACACTGGCGCGACTAATCCGGGCTGGCCCGTGGATGTGAACGCCACCGCCACCTACAACGGCATTTCCTTTACTTCGTTGGTGCAAAACGAGCGCGGCGGGCTGGCTCTCGTGAACGGCCGCGTCTATGTGTCATACTCCGGTCACGCCGGCGACTGCGGCGCCTATCATGGCTGGGTAGTCGGCGTTGACATCAATAATCCTTCGAATGTGCATGCCTGGGCCACGACAGCAATCGGCGGCGGGATCTGGGGACACGGCGGCGTCGCTAGCGACGGCACTAACATGTTCGTGGTCACCGGGAACACGTTTGCCACAAACGGCAACTGGATGGGTGGCGAAGCAATTATTCGGTTGCAAGCCGGCCCGGTCTGGAGCGGCCAGCCTACCGATTACTGGGCGCCTCTTAATTGGCTCTCACTTGATAATAGCGATACTGATCTAGGTGGCGTCAGCGCGACTGTTATCGATGTACCGGGAGCTACGCCTTCACAGCTTGTGCTTGCCCTGGGCAAAGATGGCAATGCTTATCTGCTCAACCGCAACAATCTCGGCGGCATCGCTGCGCCCGTGGCCCAAGCGTTTGTGGGAGGGATTAACAGAGGGACATCGGCTGTCACTTACCGCACCAGCCAGGGAACGTATTTTGCTTTTCACAGTGACCGCAGCGCAGTTTCTGCCTATAAAGTTACCGCTACAAATCCGCCCGCGATTGTGAGCGGCTGGGGCGTGGGTGAGAGCGGTCGAGGCTCACCCTGGGTCACAACTACTGACGGAACCAATAACGTGATTGTGTGGGTAGCCGGAGTTGAAAGCGACCAGCGCCTGCACGCCTACAACGGCGACACCGGCGCAGTGATTTACGCAGGCGGTGGCGCCAACGAATTAATGACTGGCACGCGCCAGTGGAATACCGGCATGGTCGCTCACGGTCGGATTTACTTCGGTGCCGATAACAAAGTGTATGCTTTTCAGCTGCCCGCAGGAACACCTACGCCTACGCCTACCGCTACTGCCACAGCCACTGCAACACCTACGGCCACAGTTACGTTTACGCCTACGCCAACCCCAACAGCAACCGTATCCAGCCCGACGCCAACACCATCACCGACTTCTACACCAACTCCGACTCCTGTACCTGGAGAAACTAATGTTGCTCTAGCTGCCAATGGTGGAGTAGCCAGCGCTTCATCGACTTACAATAACAATTACCCGGTAACGGCGGTTAACGATGGAGATCGCTTAGGTCTAAATTGGGGTAATGGCGGTGGCTGGAATGATGGAACAGGGTACGTTTGGCCGGACTGGGTAGAAATAGATTTCAACGCTAGCTATTTGATTAACGAAATAGATGTTTTCACTGTTCAAGATAACTATCAAAATCCCAGTCCGCCCACGCTTGACATGACATTTACCTTATACGGCGTAACAGATTTTGAAGTACAGTATTGGACAGGTTCCACCTGGACGGATATTCCTGGCGGCGGCGTAACTGGAAATAACCACGTATGGAGACAATTTACGTTTGCCAACATTACTACCGCGAAAATAAGAGTACTGATAAATAACTCTTTAGCAGGGGGTAGCCGGGTTACCGAGATCGAGGCTTACAATGCCCCGGCAAATCCCACGCCAACTCCAACACCGACTGCGACACCGACAGCGACACTTACACCAACTCCAACCGCGACGGCCACTGCCACCGCAACCGCAACTGCCACTGCAACGCCAACCGCTACCGCAACAGCTACGGCAACGGCCACACCTGCGGCTCCGATAGCAGCAGGGGCCAGCAATGTCACTGCCAACAGCTTCACCGCCAAGTGGCACAGTGTAAGCGGCGCGACTGGTTACCGATTGGATGTGTCCACGAGCTCTGCTTTTGTCACTTATGTGCTTGGGTACCGAGATTTGGACGTCGGCAACACGACGACTCGAAACGTTACCGGGCTGACGAGGAACACGAATTATTACTACCGATTACGGGCGTATAACGGCAACGGTACCAGCCCCAATTCCAACGTCATCAAGGTAAAGACGCGCAACCACTGAGATTTCTTGTTAGCCCAGCCTTAGCTGCTTAGCCGCGAACGGTGGAATCACTTGGAAGCGGCGTGATTATCACGTTGCGCCGGGTGTCAAAGTGAAGTGGCAATGGGCGACGGCCGTTTACACCGACTTCAACCGTGATTGCCTTTCAAGCACGTTTCCCGCTTAATCGTAAACGCGAATCACAGTGTTATGTCAACGGCTGCAAAATTGGAGTACCCGTTTGTCTTTGGATCGGCGTTCCATGAGGGCGACCGGATGGCGCGAATCACTGATTAGATTGGTAGCGCCTAATTTGTATTACGATTTCGCGCAGCGACTAGTGGCGCGATTGCTTAGACTTATTACCGGCTGCCTCTGGTGGCCGCGGTGCCAGTGCCGCCTGTGGTGGGTTTGGATTCACTCTTAACGCCGTTACCACCTTTGACTTTGCGCCAGCGTTGCACGAAGTCCAATGGCCACCAGGTTTTCTTGTTCTGAACTCGCGGCCGCTGCGTGTTGTAGTTTGGCACAGGAACACCATAAACAGGCTGATCGGCCGCCAGGCTTGGACGGGATTGGATCTTGTCTGGATAATTCATCTCCGGAAGGCGGCCGCCCCCGTTGCTTTGTTGCGATTGGTAGATCGTTTCATTAACTACATGAAGTCCCGATTCTCGCGCATTCGCCGTGGGGTGTGGCTACAGCTGCTGTTTTCATGCAGTTTCCGCTCTTAATGTTCTCCGGGATTTGCGGAGCGAAGTTCTCAAAAAACTTCAATTTCGTTTTTTAACCACGAACAGGCATGGATGAACGTTCATGCGGAAATCAGATGCTGTTGAAATCTTTTCTGATCACATCATCCGGCGTCTTAACGCACCTTCGGCCGGACTGAAAAGCTGGTTGAGCGGCTTAACCTTCGCTGAGACGCCGCTTTGCGCGGTCCCGGATTCACCTGGAACCACGAGACTTCCGAAGCGAGGACCGCTGTTCAAAGCGCCCTCCTGAAGAGTTTCCTCGTTCCGCGCGAATTTGGGGCATCCTTCAGGCCGACTAACCCGGTAACCTGTCTGCCAATACGTCTGCCTTCTCAATCTTCGGCGGCTCCGACAGTAGCTCGGGCGCTTTCTCCATCAGCGCCCTGGCAACTTTTCCTGACAGATGCGCCTCGCGTCCGGCATCATCCGGAAATGCGTCGAAGATGGCGAAGGAGGTTTCGCCAAGTCGAATGCCGAACCAGGCGGTTGTTGCGGGCTCTTGTGCAACCAAGCCCTGCCCGTCGCGCAGGAATTTAGCGACTTCGTTTTCTTTGCCAGGTTTTGCCTCCAGTCTAACAAATAACGCTTTCGTGGTCATGTCATAATCTGCCCGTGACCGTTTTTCTGTCCAGTGCCGCGATGATCTTTGCGGGGACGGACTTTAAGGAATGGCGTGTTTTCGACATCGGTGGGCGCAACGTAAACCAGTCCTTACTCGCCCCACCAGACCGTGATGATCGTTGAACCGAGGTTATTCGCGTGGGTAATATGATGAATCAGGTTAATCCCTTTGGTTTCCAGCCATTCGTTAATATTACTCTCCAGGGACTGCAGGTTGTTGCCCTTAAATATCTTCATTTTCATCAGCAACGCTCCAGTGGCGACCTGCCTGTGGTCAAAGCAAAAAAAATCGGATTTGGCCGTTTTTAGCGATTGCTCAATTCTCCACCGCGCCGCGCCTCGTATGGAGTGCCTTCGTCGCGTTCGCTCTTCACGAGAAGCAGAAGGTAGCGGTAACCAGACCGAAACAGACCGTTGTGCTCTGTCGAGGAGAAATAATGGATTGACCCAAAGCTGGGCAGCGAAGCAACTGCGCCTGGGAGCGTAATCTCAGGATGCCTCAGCCCCGCCAGGGCTCGACTGCTCTGAGTTAGCGATTGACTACCTCCGAGCCTGTCCTTCCGCAAGTCGCTGGTTGAGCTTGGCGATCTCGGCACGCTGTGCCTCGATCTCTTCCCGCATCTGGCGTTCCTTCGCCGCTGGCTTGTCGATCGCTTCCTCCCAGTGCTTGATACGAGCCAGCACGCCGGTATCAAGCGTATCGAGCAGCTGCTGCTGGCTCTCGTAGCGGTACTCAGGTAGGACCGCAGAAAACTTCCGCCAGTGATCGAACATGGCGTATTCGTGCTCTGACGCGAGGATGATCGGCTGTACAGGCACCGACGGGAGGTTAGGCACGATGAGGCTCAGCTCCTGCGGGATGCTCTTGGCGTCGGTCAGGTCAGCAATCACGAATCGGCACATGTTGGCCAGTAGCAGGACCGTCTCGCTCAGGTCTCGATTCTTCGACGGCTCCCAATCGAAGAGGATCGGGACCAGGTGGTAGCTATCACGCAAAGCAGCTTGTAATGCATCGAGCACCGGTTTCTGCCTTTCGCTGAACCGCCCCAGGATGAGGACCGCCTTCGACGTCACCGAGTGGATGACGTTACGGATCTTTTTGTTGGTGAGCAGTAGATGGATGAACTGGGCAACCTCTAGATCGTCTACCGTGATCTGTGCTGTGTCTCCAGTGGTGATCACGAGCGCCGTTTGTTTCGCCCCGGCTAGTTGAACGTCCCATGCTGACACTCCGTAGACGCGGCTGCCTCTGAGATCAGCATTGTCCAGGTGCGCTTGGGTGAGATTCGAGAATGTTAGGTCGGCCCGCCGGAGGTCGGCGTTCGTGAGGTCGGCCTCCCGGAGGTCGGCGTTAATAAGGAAGGCCTCCGATAGGTTAGCCCTCGAGAGGTTGGCCCATCCGAAAAAGGCCTTGTAGGCACGAGCCATCGAGAGGTTGGCCTCCATGAGATTGGCCCTGAAGAAAACGGCACGCCGCAGGTCGGCGTTCGTGAGGTTAGCCTTCGAGAGAACGGCCTCCGTAAGGTCGGCCCCCAAGAGGCATGCCTTCGAGAGGTTGGCCTCCGAGAGGTTAGCCCTCGACAGGTTGGCCCCCGAGAAGTTGGCGCTCAAGAGGTTGGACTTCGTGAGGGTAGCCCTCGAGAGGGCCGCCTCCGAGACGTTCGCATACCAGAGGTCAATCTCCGAGAGGTCGGCCCCCGTGAGGTCGGCCCATGAGAGATCGAACCACGAGAGGTTGGCCTGCGAGAGCTTGGCTCCCGAGAGATCAATGCGCTCGTCAGGGTGTTCCGTGCGCCATTTGTTCCAGGCCTCAGCACCTTGCTCCAGACGCTCAATCTGCTTTGATTTGGCCATGGGAGCACCTCCTCTTCTCACCTGTCCGCGGTGCAAAAGCGCGGACCTGGATAGGTGGCGGTTGGACTCCGAACTCGCATCACGTTTACCTTGGGAATGGTTAACTAGAAATAGACTGGATCTTGCAATCTATTTCTGGCTCCATAGGGCGATTATTCGCTAAAGACTGCACGCTGGCAAGCCAGCTTCACCACTCTTTGAACTCGCCGCGTGCTCAAGGAAAAATCTTGTCTAATTCTTTCACCAACCTATGGCTGCCTTGAATCTGTAAGCGACCAGTCAGGTATGCCAATGACACGTTGAGGGTTTTATTTGACATGGCAACCCAATCTTCATCGCTCGCTACAAACGTAACATTTGGATTGTGAATTTTTCACTTACCCGATTTGTAGGTTCCATCATTTACAATCAACCACCAGTCGCCTCCGTTTGGACCACTGAGCTCCCATTGGTAGCTAGCATGCACTCCTTTTGTCTTGTCTTCTTGAAAAGCGTCCTGCCTCTTATCCAACGCCTGTTGCGGTGTAGAATTGCGCTGCCTGGTAGTGCTCCGGTGCTGCGCCTGGCATGGTGACGCAAGCGCGAGCGCTGCGAATGCCAACAACAAGTAAAGCACGACGTGCGCCGGAAGTTTCAATTTACCTCCGGACGAATTACACCGCCACGGTATCGATCCGGTTTACTCCCTGTTCCAAGCGCGATGAGGAGTAGCGACAGGCTCGCTGGGTCCC